>JAKSBK010000276.1 GCA_022361155.1 Pseudomonadota bacterium | reverse complement strand
ATCCCCGCTCGCAAGCACATCGTGATCTCCTTGCGCTACATTTACGGAATCGGCCAGGCTCGAGCCAAAGCGATCTGCGGCCAGGCCGAGATCCAAGAAGACAAGCTCACCGAGCAGCTGAGCGACGCGGAGATCAGACGCATCCGGGAGACGATCGACGCGAACTACAAGGTCGAAGGTGATCTGCGACGCGAGGTGCAAGTGAGCATCAAGCGGCTCATGGATCTTGGGTCCTATCGCGGCCTCAGGCACCGCAGGGGACTTCCGGCGCGGGGCCAGAGGACGCACACCAACGCCAGAACCCGCAAGGGACCAAAGCGTGGCGTGCTCTCCCGAAGGAAGTAGCCCGCCGACGCGTTCAGGAGGACGAGATGGCAAAAGCCGCTAAGAGCACCAAGGGCAAGAAGAAAAGCCGCAAGAACATCCCGACCGGAATCGCCCACATCCAGTCTACTTTCAACAATACCATCGTGACGATTACGGACGTGCGGGGCAATGTGGTTTCCTGGTCCAGCGCTGGTGCCCGCGGCTTCAAAGGCTCTCGAAAGAGCACACCCTTTGCGGCGCAGCTAGCAGCGGAGGACGCTTCGCGACGCGCCCAGGACCACGGCGTTCGCACGGTCGCGATCTTCGTCAACGGTCCGGGGGCGGGTCGCGAAACCGCGCTTCGAGCGCTCCAGGCCACGGGTATGAGGGTCACGCTTATTCGCGATGTGACGCCCATACCTCACAACGGCTGCCGTCCACCCAAGCGACGTCGCGTCTAAGGCAGATCTCAGGAGACAGACTCCATGGCACGCTATATCGGCCCTGTTTGCAAGCACTGCAGGCGTGAGAATCTCAAGCTCTTCCTCAAGGGGGAGCGCTGCTACACGGACAAATGCTCCTTTGATCGCCGGCCCTACCCCCCGGGCACCCATGGGCAGCGTCGCATCAAGTTCACGGAGTACGGGGTGCGGCTGCGGGAGAAGCAGAAGGTCCGCCGCATCTACGGCCTGCTCGAACGTCAGTTCCGCCGCTACTTCGAACTGGCTGATCGAAGCAAAGGGGTCACAGGAGAGAATCTCCTGAGACTGCTGGAGCGGCGCCTGGACAGCGCCGTCTATCGTTTCGGGATTGCAGCCACGCGCACCGACGCCCGCCAGCTGGTACGCCACAAACACGTGGCGGTCAACGGGCGTACGGTGAGCATTCCCTCCTTCTTGGTGAAGCCCGGCGACACGATCGAGGTGCGTGAGAAATCCAAGAAGAAGCTGCGCATCGAGCAGGCGTTCGAAGTTGCGGGACGCCGGGAGCCGCCCGAGTGGCTAGCGGTCGACCGAGAGAACCTGACGGCTACTGTAAAGGCTCTTCCGAGCCGGGAGCAAATAACACTTCCCATTCAGGAGCAGCTCATCGTTGAGTTCTATTCGCGGTAACACATCTCACGAGCATTAGGATCAGTCCGATTAGAGGAGAACCATGCCGACATCCTCCACGATTGCGCGCAATTGGCGCGAGCTAATCAAACCAAAAGTGGTTCAGCCAGATCCGGAAACCCTTTCGGATACCTATGGCAAATTCACTTGCGAGCCTTTGGAGCGCGGGTTCGGCTTGACGCTCGGTAACGCGTTGCGCCGGGTGCTGCTCTCCTCGCTGCAGGGAGCGGCCATCACGGCGGTCAAGATCAACGGCGCGCTACACGAGTTCACGTCCGTACCGGATGTCACCGAAGACGTTACGGACATCGTGCTCAACCTCAAGCAGGTGGTGGTTCGCACCGAGCAGCCGAAGACCTATCGTCTCGACATCGATTGCGAAGGTCCTGCGCAGGTTACGGCGGCGGATATCCAGGTCACCGATCAGGTGGAAATCCTCAATCCCGAGCTCGCCATCTGTTCCGTGGCGAGAGGTGGGCGCTTTTCCGCCGAACTGACCATCAACTCGGGTCACGGATACGTGCCGGCGGAACGCAACAAGTCGGCGACGATGTCCATCGGAACGGTGGCCATCGACGCCCTGTTTTCGCCGATTCGCAAAGTGAACTACAGCGTGACGAACGCGCGCGTCGGTCAGATGACCGACTACGACAAGCTCACGCTGGAGCTGTGGACCAACGGAGCCGTCCGAGGCGCCGACGCGCTGGCCTATGCGGCCAAGATCATCAAGGATCAGGTCAGCGTGTTCATCAACTTCGAGGAAGAGTCCGAACCGGACACACGCGACCAGCCGCAAGAGGATCCGCTCAATGAGAATCTGTTTCGTACTGTCGAGGAGCTCGAGCTTTCCGTACGTTCCGCCAATTGCCTGCAGAACGCCAGCATTCACTTGATCGGGGAGCTGGTTCAACGCTCGGAAGCTGAAATGCTCAAGACCAAGAATTTTGGTCGCAAATCGCTCAAGGAAATCAAAGAAATCTTGGCAGACATGGGGCTGCAGCTGGGCATGCGTATCGACAATTGGCCGCAGATGCTGGAGCGCTGGAAGCAACAGCAAAACGCGAATTAGAATGGGGTTTGAAAACGGCGCTTAGCCAATAGGTACGGTCAGCATGAGACACCGCAAGGCAGGTCGAAAATTCAGTCGTAACACCAGTCATCGACGAGCCATGCTGCGCAACTTGGCGGGAAACCTGGTGCTGCACGAGGCTATCGACACAACGGACGCCAAGGCCAAGGAATTGCGGCGGGTGGCGGAGCGCTTGATCACGTATGCGACCCGCCTGGGTGAGGATCTGGACGTCGACGTGGGCAAGCTCGACGAAGGGAGACGGCAGAAGGCGGTTGCGCGACGCATGCACGCGCAGCGAAACGCCGCGCGGTTTCTGCCGCGGCGCGGCACGCGGACGTTGGCCGACGGGGGCGTCGAAGAAACCGACCTGATACACAAGCTCTTTCACGAGATTGCACCGCGCTATATGAAGCGTGTGCAGTCGGGCAAAGGTGGCGGCTATACCCGGATCACCAAGAAGCTCCCACGGCGTGGCGACAACGCGCCGGTGGCTCGGATCGAGCTGCTTCCGGGGGAGTAGGGACGCCCCGCACTCCATGACAAGGCCGCGCGCGATCGCGTGAAATCGAGCCTGGCGGGCCCGATTGGGTTGGCCCGCACCCGCCGGCGGCATTGAGCGGGACGGCCGTTGCTGCGCGGCGCAACGGGTCGCCCATGCGACCACGACCATCCACGCGCCGCGTGCATTTGGTCCGAGTCTTGCTTCGGCGCTCAACAGGGTCACGCACGCTTTGGACGCAGCGCTCTTTGATGAAGAGGTCCTATCGCAATCGGTGCATGCAACACCGCGGCGTGGCCGGACCAGGGCAGACGCAAACTTTGCTTGCAAGCACGGCGAAGGCTCGTTGCAGCGCATCTTTTTCGCCTTTTCGACGGGCGTCGCCACAAGCTCCCTACAGGAAGGATCCATCGGATGTTTTGTGACCAGTGTGAGCAGACGGCCCACGGCACCGGGTGTGTTACGAGTCCAGGTGTCTGCGGCAAGACCGAGGAGGTGCAGGCCCTGCAGGAACTGCTGCTCTACGGGGCCAAAGGCATGGCCGCCTATGCCCACCACGCCCGCAAGCTCGGCCGACACGATGAGGGCGTAGCGGCCTTCCTGGAAAGGGCGCTGTTCGCAACCATGACGAACGTGAACTTCGATCCCGAGTCGCTGTTCGCGCTGTGCCTGGAATGTGGCCGACACAATTACAGCGTCATGGAGATGCTGGACGCCGCCCACGTAGCAGCCTTCGGTGCTCCAGCGCCGACCGAGGTGCGGGAAGGCACCGAAGCGGGGCCTGGCGTGCTCGTCACCGGCCACGACCTGTACGATCTCAATGTGCTTTTGCATCAGATCGAAGGTACGGACATCAAGGTCTATACCCACGGCGAAATGCTGCCGGCCCACATGTATCCGGCACTCGAGGGGCATCCCAATCTGGCCGGGCATTTTGGCGGAGCCTGGCAAGAGCAGAAGTGGGAATTCGCGAGCTTTGGCGGCCCCATCGTGGCAACCACGAACTGCGTTTTGATCCCCAGAGAGTCCTACGCCGAGCGGCTCTTTACCACCGGTGTGACCGCAGTGCCGGGTGCGACCTTGTTGCCGAAAGACGACTACTCGCAGGTGATCGACAAAGCTCGCGAATGCGACCCGTTGCCGGAGGTTGCTGCAGGACGCTCGACCATCGGGTTTCACCATTCCGTGTTGGCGGGCAAGCTCGACGCGCTGATCGACGCGGTCAAGCAGGGTCAGGTCAGCAAGTTCTTCTTGATCGGTGGCTGCGATGGCGCAGAGCGGGGCCGCAACTATTTCAGCGACTTCGCTCAGAGCACGCCCAAAGACACCTTCATTCTTACACTAGGCTGCGGCAAGTACCGTTTGAGAGGCTACGACTACGGCACGCTGCTGGGACTACCAAGGCTGCTCGACATGGGGCAGTGCAACGATGCCTATGGGGCGCTCCGCGTGGCGAGCGCCCTTGCCCGGGCGTTCGAGTGTTCGGTCAACGACCTGCCCCTCGAGCTTGTTGTCAGCTGGTTCGAACAGAAAGCCGTGGCCGTGCTGCTCACCCTGCTCAGTCTGGGTGTCAAGGGTATCCAGTTGGGTCCCAAGCCTCCTGGGTTTCTCACCCCCGCCATGCGCACGACGCTCGAGCAGCGTTACGGGCTGCGCTTCACACGCTGCAACGGCCAGGGGCATCTCGACGTGGTGCAGCCCCAGAGCCTGTCGTGAGCTGATACGCACGAACCGCGGGCCGTAGTCCCCGGGGGTGTTATCGTCGGAGCGAGCCCGAGGCCGAAGGCGAGGGCCGATGCGGAGGCCGAGGTCCGATTGCGGAGGCGGGCCGCCTGAGCGAAGCGACGCCGCCAATCCCCAAAAACGGCCGTCCTGTTCTTACTTCTTTCGGTTTCCGCCGCCGCCGCACCACAAGCGCTGCACCGAGCGCGGCAAGCAGCCAGGCCTGCCACCCTGGCTTCCTGCCCCTTCCACCCGGGACGCTGCAACCGCAACCCTGCTCCTGAGGTATCGCCGCGCTCGCGCGGGGAGCCGGGTCCGGCGCCACAGCACCGCCTGCTGCCGGCAGGCCTGCGTCGCTACCGGCCGCACCCGCACCACCGGCTGTTCCGGCCGCTGCCCCGGCGAGCCCAGCTACTCCCCCGACGCCCGCCATGCCCAACGTGCCTGCCACACCACCGGCTGTTCCCGCGCTTCCCATCCCCGCAGGTCCGCCGCCCGCCGCCGTGACGCCGGCCACGCCCCCCACCCCGGAAGCTCCCAGTCCCGCGCCACCGGTGGCTCCGCCTACACCACCCCCGCCAACGCCCGCGCTCCCGGAATGGCCGCCGAAGCCACCGCTGCCCGCGCTGCTCGTGTCACCAAACGACAGATGAATCCGCTCCAGCATCGACTGGTTCGTGACCGTAGTGGGATTGGCACTACTATCGAAGATGCGGAACCAATCGTCGTAGTCACGGATCCCGGGCCAATAGACGCTCCCCATCTTCAGCTCGTTGATCCTCCTTGACATCGCCCGGATATAGCTGATCTTGTTATCGCTGCTCGCCATGCTGTAGTCATGACCCTGGGTACATTCCGATCCCCATTCAGTCACGATCGTGCGCGAGGCGAATTTGCCGACCCCCCGATTGAACCTATCGGTCCAGCCCTGTTCACCCGTTTGGGAACCGAACCAGTGGTACAGGTGGAAACTGAACAGGCAGCCGGCCACGCGCGGATCATCCCCGATCGCAGCAACGTTCTGTGAGTACCCGGTGCCGTCACAGATCGTGCGTTCGGCCGGGAGGTTGGTCATGAATCTCCGGAAGTCCCGATAGAGATCAAGCAGAGCGTTCCGACTGTAGCCGTGCGGCTCGTTCATGGGCTCCATGTAGACCATGGGATTGTTGCCGTATTCGGCGTCGATCGTCATCCACATCTTCTTCCAGTTATTGGAATTGTCGACGCGGCCGTCCTTGGAGTTGCTCGCCTCCCAATAGGCCAGGATGACCTTCATGCCGTGCACACCGATGACCCTGTCGATGAGGCGCTTGTACTTAGTCCACCATGAGACGTTCGACACGGTCGCGGCGTTTACGGGGAACCTTACCGTGTTCCCGCGCCCTATCGTTTTGAATGCACTGCATACGCGGTCGGCGAGGGCGTCGATTTCCACGTCAGTAATGCCACCGTTCATCCCTGACACCTCAATTATACCGTCTACGAAATTATCCCGCCGATCGGCCCAGTTAAATCCATTGAAATCATCGACACTTATCTGAGCATAGGTCGAATTGCATACGAGGAGACCAGTCAAAAAGAACACATGCCTCATCTTACTCACCTTGCCGCCGCAACCGCTAAGGGTTTGTCGTTCGCAAAACCGCCGCTGTTCCCGCCGCGCACGCTTTCATACGGCGATGGCCGTTGGCGCCAGGCGTTACCTATATGAAGGTAGCGTTTGGCTGCCACAAGCTCTTGCTCGGCGAGGTCATCGACGAGGGCATGGAGGGAGTCTCTGCTGGGCATTGATGGCAGTCTAGCAGCCAGAGCGGAGCGGGCAGTCTGGATCGGAGTGATACAGGTGGCAGCCGGTGGCAACCCCGAGGCCGGGTGGTCGGGGCGTCTTGCGGGCCCTAAGGCCACGCCAAGACCGCGGCACTACCGTGAGCCTCTTCAAGCTCGGCCACGTGCTCGAGCAGCGCGGTGCGCCGCTGCAGCAATCCCTGCCAGCGATGCTGGTCGAGCAGCGGGCCGTGGGCTTCGCGCTCGAGTCGTTCCTTGAGGTCTGCCAGGTCGAGACTGCGCACGCGTTCGATCGTCTGGGCACGGAAGCGCTGCACCACCTGCAGGCGGTCCTCCATCAAGCCGTTTTGCTGGCGGCCCTTGGCAAAGCCGGCCGCGTTGTCGAGGAAGATCAGGGGACCTTCCGGGCCGTAGGTGAGCACGTTGACGTTGTTGCCCCCCCAACGGTCGATGTTGAGCGTCAGGTAGTCGAACACGGCCATGTCGGACAGCTCTGCGGCTCGCTCCGGCGGATCGGGCTGCTCAGGCGCCCGCCTGCGCGGCTTGTGCGGCAAGATGCCCCTGTTGCGTCGCCGCAGCGCCTCGACGTACAGCCGAGGCCGCTGGTAAGGGGTCACGTGCCAGTAGCCCCAGGGCCGGATGCGCAACCAACGTTCCCATTCGGGAGGCGTATTCAAACGCGCCAGTTTCCGGGGCAGCCACCAGATGAACGCGCCGCGCACGTAGCCTTCGGCGTCGATGACGATTTCGTCTCGATGGGGATTGCGCGCAGCGGCACTGCGCAGCAGCGACCAGGGCAGGCGGCGCGTGACCACCGGCGGCACGCGCCTCAGACCGAGGGCGCGGTCAAGATGGTAAGCAGCCACCTCGGCAAACCACAGGGCGCCGGAAAAGCTCTGCTCCGGCTTGAAGTAGCCCTGGGTTCCGTCCTCGAGCGTCAGCCGAAACGCCAAGCTGCGTCCTCCACGACCCGGCTGCACTTTCGCCACCTCGCCCTGGATCAGGCGATCCAGCACCGCTTCCTCGGGCATTCCGAGAAACCCCGAATCGTTGCCGGGCCAGGGCCGCTGGGGCAAGCTCGGCCTACAACCGACCGGAAGCTCGAGCCGAGTTTCCGGGCTGGCGTGCCTGGATCGACAAGGAGCCTTCGGATGCACCGGCCGCCGCCCCGGGTTGTGCAGCCCGTCCTCGCCAGTCGGATCGGGCCCGGGTGATTGCGGGTCGGCCCGCGACGGCTCCGGCTCCCGGCAGCCCGGCCCCCACGCGGCCGCCGCCGCATCGACGCACGGGCCGTCCCGAGGAATCTGCGCACAGGCGGTCGGGGCGACCAGGCTCGAGGCGGCGACCAAGCTAAGGGCCCATCCAAGAACAGCTCGCTCGGTTGCGGCCGTGCAGGGCGGCGCGCTCGCGGCTTTCGTCCTCGCAATGGCGCTGCTATTATTACGGTTTTTCCTCCGGGCGCGCCGGCGAATCGCATCCACCCGGCACGGCCGGTCTCGGCCAGTTGTTCTGGGACGGGCCCTAAGGAGCGCGGCTACTCTGGTATCCACAACTGCAACCACTCCCGGCAACATGGGTCGTCCGTCGCCTCTCCGGCGGGTGCGACCGACAACTACGCAGCGACGATCGCGCCCGCATCGGTCACCAGCCTCCAGCCGCAACCGTTGCTGTGCAGCCGACTCGGAGCCACAGGCCCGATCCGGCTACCCGATCCACCCGTCCAGCGGCTCGCTCGGAAGTTGGCGACCGATGCGGGCTCCAGCGAGTGTGACAGCCCGCTCGGGCCCGGTCACCTTTGCTGCAATTGCAGCGAACCGCTTGCGTGAACCTCCGGCCGCGCGTCACCCCGTGGGGTCAAGGCGGTCACGCAGCCAGTCCCCGGCCAGGTTGAAGCCCAGCACGGTGACGGCGATGGTCCCTCCCGCGATCAGGGCCACGTGCGGAAAGCGCAGAAGCACCGCGCTGCCTTGATCGAGCAAGGCGCCCCACGAAGCCGTCTTACCCGGCCCCAGGCCGAGGAAGGACAGGGTCGACTCGGCCAGGATGGCGGCTCCCAGACCGCTGGTGGCCTGCACGACCAGGGGCCCGGCCACGTTGGGCAGCACGTGCCGGAACAAGACACGCGCCTCGGACGCACCAAGAGCACGAGCCGCGAGCACGAACTCGCGCTCCCGCAGCGACAACGCCAGCGAACGCACCACGCGCGCGTACAGCACCCAACCGTTGGCGGAAAGCGCCAGGACCAGGTGAACGACCCCTGGTTGCGCCACCAGCGCCATGATCGCGATGTTCAGCACGATCGCGGGAAAGGCCTGGACCAGGTCGGCCAGCCCGGTGACGACGTGGTCTACCCGGCCTCCCCGCAAGCCGGCGTAGGCTCCAAGCAGCGTTCCGATGCATACCGAGGCGCCAACCGACAAGAGCCCCACAACGCCGGCAAGACGCGCCCCATGCAGCAGCACACTGAGGATGTCCACGCCGTTATCGGTCGTGCCCAACCAGTGCGGCCCGCCGGGACCCCGGTACTCGTGAAGCAAGTCGATCTGGCTCGGGGAGAACGGCGCACACCACGGCCCCAAAAGCGCCGCCAGCGTGAAGACCGCAACGATGAGGAGCCCGACCGGGACCCGCACCCCGGGCACAAGGACCCCGGCCGGGACCCGCACTCCGGGGGCGTGCTCGCGCCCGCTGGCGGGTGCATGCTCGCGCCTCATGACAGGCGCACCCTGGGATCGACCAGGCCGTACGCGAGATCCACGAGCAGGTTGACCGCTACGTAGATCACCGCGATGACCAACACGCAACCCTGCACCAGGGGGATGTCCCGGTCAAAGAAGCCTTCCAAGAAGAGCAATCCAAGGCCGGGCCGCTCGAAGATCTTCTCCGCGATCACCGTCCCTGACAGGATGGCGCCGAATTGAGCCGCCCCCACGGTCATGACGGGCAGCAGCGCGTTGCGTAAGGCATGTTTGAACACCACGCGGGCGGGCGATAGGCCACGCGCCCAGGCGGCCACGATGTACTGTTGATCGAGCACTTCGAGCAACGAGGCACGGGTCTGGCGCATGAGAATCGCCGCGAGCGCCGTACCCACCGTGAACGCCGGGAGGATCAACGCTTCGATGCGGGCAGGGTCATCGCCCGGCAAGGGTAGCCAACGTAGCTGCACCCCAAAGAGCAACACCAACAGCGGTCCGAGCCAGATGTTGGGAATCGCGATCCCAAGCATCGCCACGGTGGACGCTGCCCGGTCGAGGTTTCGACCCTTGTACAGGGCGGCCACCGCACCCAGCGGGATGGCGATAAGCCAGGCCACCGCCATGGCGCTGACTGCAAGCACCAGGGTCGCCGGAAGCACCTGCGCGATCAGGCCGGAGACGCTCTGGCCGCGCTTTCGAAACGAGTAGCCCAAGCTTCCATCGGCCACATGGCCGACAAAGGTCAGGTACTGCTCGGCAACCGGACGATCGAGCTCGAGGGCACGCCGGAGCGCCGCACGATCCTCGGGCGCTGCCTGATCGCCGAGGATAGCGTCGACAGGATCTCCTGGAATCGCCCGCACCATCAAGAACACGAGCGTGACGACCCCGAAGACCGTGGCAACAGCCCGGCCGATGCGCACGAGCAGATAGCGCAGCGCGTTCGGCAGCCCTAGCGGCACGACGGCCACGGGCTCCCTGCAGGATCAGCCTTCGGGTTGTTGGTCGCGAGGCGCGGCATCGGCACCAGGCGGCTGCCCAGGCGTTGCTGGCAAGACGCGACGACGAGGAGTACTGCGGGTATTTCGAGCAGGAGCAACACAGCGAGCGGCGTTTGGAGCCTGCGAGGTGGGCAGGTTATGGTGTGGCGGGTCCTCAGGGTGAGCTGGGCTCGGCCAGCGCGCTCGGGTCGTAGGTGCAGAACCTGCCATCGTGCTCGTGCGTGTCGGCGGCGCCTGAAAGGTAGGTCCGATCGCTTTGTCGCGTCGCGCAGATGTACTCGTCCCGGCAGTCGTTGTCGCTCTTGCAGCGCTTGAGGCACCAGGTGCTCTGCAGACGCGGTCGCCAGGGCCGGAACGTGACGCAGACCGAGTCATCGTAGGCCTTGCAGGAGCCGGGCTCGCAGCCCTGCACGGAGCAGTAACCCCCTGGCCAGTTTCTGACGCAGCGCCGATTGGCCTGCACGTCGCAGTCTAGGTCGCCCTGACAGCTGTCGCCGATCTCGCTGGAGCAAGCGCCGCATACGAAACCGACCAACGATACAATGCACACGAGGCCGCGCATGGCGCGCGCAGCATAGACAATGCGCCTCGCACATGCCAGCGTCACTGCTGTCCATGGCATGCCTGCGGTGAGGGCCCGCGGAAGAACAACTCGTGTGTTGCGGTGAGTTGCGGTCAGGGCTGGGTGCCGCTGGCGAGGCGCGACGGCGAGGAGTATTGGGGATACTTCGAGGAGGAAAAGGCGCGACGACGAGGAATACTGGTGGTATTTCGAGCAGCAGCAGCACCGCCAGCGGCGTTTGGAGCCCGTGAGGTGGGCAGGCTATTTTGCTACGAGCCCTAACGACAGGCGTTGCAGTCGGCGTGCTCGGCACCGTTCTGATCGGCGCGATGCCGCGTGCCCTGGCGCAGGCCGCCGACCCGCTGGCGGCGGTAGCGCAGCTTGTGCGTGAGGGTCACGACGAGCGCGCGTTTGCCGAGCTCGAGCTGCTGCGCTTTCCGCCTCCGGGACCGGAGCGCGTGCGGCTCGAAGCCCGCGCGCGCTATCTGAAGGCGCGCCTGCTGGAGGGCATGGGCAAGTTCGAGTCGGTGGCCGAGACCCTGCCGACCGAGCTCGATCAGCTACCTGCGCGCGTGCGCGACGATGTACGCCGCAGGCGGGCGTGGGCGCTGGCTCGGACGGGCCAATGTGCGCTCGCGCGTGCCGAGCTCGACGAGCACGTGAACCTGGATCCAATGCTGAGAGCGTTGAGCGGCGAGTGTGCCCTCGCTACCGGCTACTCGGCGACGGCGATCGAGCGGCTGCGGCCGTTCATGGAGGCTTCCAAGCACGGGCTGGATCCGGTCGCGGCACGCGTCGCAGTCGCCGAGGCCATGTGGCGGCAAGGCCGAGCCGGTGCGAGCATCGGCGAGCTGCGCAACCTGCTTGCGTCGAATCCCGAGCACCCTGCCGCCGGCGCCATCGAATCCCAGTTGACGAGCCTGGGTGCCAAGCTCGAATTCGGATGGGAGCAGCGTCTCGAGCGCGCGCAGCGCTGGCTCGAGCTTGCTCGGCCGAGGCAGGCGCTGTCCGAGCTGGATGCCGCGACGCCTCCGTCGAGCAGGCAGGATTTGGCCCGCTGGTTGCACACGCGCGGCATGGCCCTGTACCGGACTCGCGCGCATTATCGACAGGCGGCCCGCGTGCTGGCTCGCGCCGCGCGGCTCGGCGGCCCGTTCGAAATCAGGGATGCGTTTCACGCGGCGCGTGCCTTGTCGCGCAGCGATCGGAACCAGGCCGCCGTGACGGCCTACCGCCGGCTCGTCAGGCGCTACCCCAACAGTCGCTGGGCCGCGCACGCCGAGTACTTGGCCGCCTGGCTGGCTCTCCGCTCCCGCGTTCCCAGGCTGCGCCCCATGCAGCGCTTCGTCTCCGGTCCGCGCGCAAAGCACTCCTCCCAGCTTGCCCGCGAGGGCCTGTGGCAACTGGCCTTCGCGGCCTACGAAGCTCGCCGCTACCGGCGCGCGATCGGCCTGTTCGAGCGCTACGCGCGAACCTCCAAACGGGCGCTGGTACGGGCGCGAGGATTGTACTGGTCGGCAAGGGCGCGGCAGCGGCGCGGTGATCGCCGGGGAGCCATCGAGGCGTTCCGGAGCGCCCTGACCGTGCAGCCGCTGCACTGGTATGCGCTCCTGGCTCGCGCGCGCCTCAAGCAGCTGGGCCGCGCCGTCGGCTCACCCGTTGCGGCACCGGAATCGAAGTCGGCGAGCTCTAGCTCGAGCCCCTTGAGCGAGACCGAGCTGCCCCGGGGCGCGGCCTTCTATCGCGACCTGGGCCTCACGAGCGACGCGGTACGGGCGCTCAGAGCGCAGGAGGCCGCCTTGCGCCGCAGGGCCCCGCCGGGCCGCGACACCGAAGCGCTTGTGCTGGCCTACGCTCGTCTCGGCGAGGTGGTGCGACCCCTCGAGCTCGTGCTGACGCACGCTCGAGAGGGCCTTTCGGAGCCTCCCCGAGGCCGCTCTCGCTGGGTATGGCAAGCCGCGCATCCACGACCCTACGAACAGCACGTAGTGGCTGCAGAGCGACGCCACCGCCTCCCGGCCGATCTGCTGTACGCGATCATGCGCCAGGAGAGCGGGTTCGCGCCCGAGGTGGTCTCGTACGCCAACGCGATCGGACTGCTGCAGTTGATTCCCGCGACGGCCAAGAAGGTAGCGGCGACGCTGGGTGTCGCCTACGAGCGCGAGCGCATGTTCGAGCCCGCCTTCAATATCCGCCTCGGCGCCCAGCTATGCGCGCGGCTGCATGCCGAGTTTCGAGGCCAGGCGGTCCTGGTCATCGCGGCCTACAACGCCGGCTCGCATCGCGTGCGCGGCTGGTTCAAGCGAGCTCGCAGGCTCGACACCGATTTGTTCGTCGAGCGGATACCGATCGACCAAACCCGCAACTACGTGCGACGGGTTGTGTCGCACTGGGCGCGCTACCGCTACCTCGCCGAGCCGGGCCGCTGGCCGTCGCTCGTGCCTGCAACCGTCACGCGCCAAGGGTGGCGCCCTCGGGCCCGCAACCGATGACGCCCGTCATGCGGGCAGCCGCACCAGCAGCCGGCCAGTCCGCCTTGCCGGCGACCGCCAGCCCTCGACGCCCATCGATCACGATCCCGGGCAAGCGGTACTGGTGCCGAACATGGGTTCGGGTTGGGATGGCGCGGTGGTCTCGACCCCTGTGCATGTTGAGCGCGTAGCAGCGCCGCGCCGGCCCCCGGCTTGAGCGTGTGGCTGCGGCGCGAGTGTCCGTGCTATGCTCGCCCCCCAACGTGGCTCGGTTGACATGTACGTAGCCGTAATGGAACCTGAGCAGTGGTCTTATCCTCCACTACCCAGCTCGACTCGGCCACTCGGCTCGACCAGGACGGCGCGGCGATTCCGATGAAAGTTACCGCGGTAGGGCGTACCGATGTCGGGCTTCAGCGAGAGCACAACGAAGACTGCTTCCTGATTCTGGAGAAGCACGGCCTCTTTGTGGTGGCCGACGGCATGGGCGGGCACCAGGCGGGAGACGTCGCGAGCAAGATGGCTGCCGACGCCATGGCGTCGTTCTTCGAGGCGACCGAGAACGAAGATGCCACCTGGCCGTTCCCCTTCGACCCCAAGCTGAGCGCCGAGGAAAACCGGCTGCAGGCCTCGATCATGACGGCCAACAAGCAGATCTTCAACGCTTCGATCTCGGACCGCAGCGTGCACGGCATGGGAACGACCGTGGTGGGCATCGTGTGCTCGGCGGACAACGGCGCGGTGTACGTGGCCCATGTGGGTGATAGTCGAGCCTATCGCTTGCGCGATGGCGACCTGCTTCGCCTGACCGAGGATCACTCGCTGGTGAACGACTACCTGGCCATGATGCCCAATCTGCCCAAGGAGGCTACCGACCTGCTGCCCAAGAACGTCATCACGCGCGCGCTGGGCATGCAGGACGTCGTCACGGTCGATCTGGCGAAAGAGATCGCCCAGCCGGGCGACGTCTACCTGTTGTGCTCGGACGGGTTGTGCGGCCAGGTGGAGGACCGGCACATCGCCGAGGTATGTAACGGTCATGCGGGCGATATGGCGCGCTGTGCAGACGCGCTGGTCAAGCTTGCCAACGATGCGGGCGGCGACGACAACGTGACGGTCGTGCTGGTCCGCGTGACGGAAGCAGCTGGAGCCGAAACCGGCCGCGAACACAGGGCCAAACCGACCGAGCACCCGAGCGGCGCCACCCCCCCCGAATCCGCACGCCGCGAGGGCGACCAAGATGAACCACCCAGCGAGCCCCCAAGGAGCACCGAGGACACGCCGGGCTCGTGACCAGGAACCCATGCCATGCACACCACGATCCGACACACCCTCAACACGAATCCGGCGACCTTCTGGGAACTCTTCTTCGATGAAGAGTTCAACCGCGAGCAGTTCAAGCGTCTGAAGTTCGACGACTGGACGCAGCTCGCCTTCGAACGCAAGCCCGACGGCAGCATCGTGCGCAAGACGCGCAACAGCCCTCCAGCGAAGATCCCCGGACCGGTGCAGAAGGCGCTCGGCAACGTGACGAGCTACATCGAAGACGGCGTCTACGACCCGGCCACGGGCAAGTTCAGCTTCACGGCGCAGGCCCCGGGCGCCGACAAGGTCAAGACCCAGGGCGAGGTGTGGGTCGAACCGCGCGGCGAGGCGCAGGTCGAGCGTATCGCGTCCATCGAGATCAGCGCCAACGTGCGCTTCGTGGGCGGCATGATCGAGAGCTTCATCGAGCAACAGACCCGCCGCTTCTACGAAAAAGGCGCCGAGTTCACCAACCGCTGGATCGCGGACAAGGGGCTTTAGCCCGCATCCATCAGCAGCCTCCGGCTCGATCGGCCGAGGCGGTCAATGACTCCGGGGGCCGGACACCTGGGCGGCGGGCCGAAGCTGCGCTTTTTCGGGGTGCTATCGCGGGGAGGCGTAGCGATCGAGCCTCGCAAAACTGTCAGTCTTGAGGCCCGGCGGTGATCCGCCGGGGCTCGATCCGGCTAGCTGCAGCACATCCATCACGCGGGTCCATTCATTCCGTGCTCGGCTTGCATCCGCCTTTCGGGCAACAGATCCAGTGGGTTCCAAGCGCGTCTCCGAATGACGTAAATTTATGGGCCTCACAAACTTGATCTCCCGGACAGCCAGCACCTGCCATACATAACTTGTGGCATCTATCGTCCGCTGCAGGCGATTGTCCCCCACCGGGAGCGTGGCCGCATGGCGGCTGGCCACCAACCGGCCCGAACGACGGCGCGCAGGCAACTGTGGTGAAACAGATTTCATCCTTCGAGCAGGACGTAGCAGAACGCCCGGGAGCGGAGACGCAGTAGGGTCCGGCGGCATCCTGACCTGCATCGTCGCCCAGGCAGGCGCCGATGCTGAAGAGCGCCAGCATCATCAGGCCCGCTCTCTTGCCGATCATCCCAGGCATCGCCGATCGCCTCAAAACCAGGGGCTCGATCCGCCTAGCTGCACATCCATCACGCAGGTCCATTCATTTTCGTGCTCAGCTTGCATCCACCTCTCGGGCAACAGATCCAGTAGATCCGGCTGCCGTCCCACCGTGCGGTAAACATGTGAGCTTCGCACATTTGATCTCCGAAACAATCTACGTTGGTGGTGCAGAGCTTGTGGCACCTATCGTCTGCGGCCGGGGATCCTAGCCTGCTGTAACGGCACTGCCCCGGCAGGCCAGCAGGCGTCGGTGGCCCGCATGCGAGGTTTGTGAAGCAGATCTCGCCCATCACGCAGGACGTAGCAGAACGCCCGGGAGCGGAGACGCAGTAGGGTCCGGCGGCATCCTGACCTGCATCGTCGCCCAGGCAGGCGCCGACGCTGAAGAGCGCCAGCATCATCGGGCCCGCTCTCTTGCCGATCATCCCAGGCATCGCCGATGGCCTCAAAACCAGTTGACCAAAAAGAGCCTCCTACCAGTGCGAATGGATCTTGCCCACGAGGTCGTTCATGTCGTGAAAGAAGAAGTCATAGCTGTTGGGATGATTAGGAATCTGAAACGAACCGCCCGGAAGGATCCCCACGGCCTGCGCGTTAGACCAGGGATCGGTCGCATTCGGTGGAGGCGGTCCTGACCCCAGGTAGGGATAACACCAAGGCACCCACCTGTCGTAGCTGTGGTTGCGCGGGATGCACATGTTGCGGTGGATAGGGTGGGACGACATCGCCGAGTGCCCACAGGACGAGTACCCGGTTCCGCTCGGCGAATATCGTAGCTGTTCGGGCTACCTGCCCGCCGGGCGGCCTCCTTTGCGAGGGTCGCTGGCGGCGATCAGGCGGGGAGACTCGGTGCGGATGCGGACCAGAGCGACCTTGGCGGCCCAGCGGCCTGCCTCTAGCTTGTGGCCCCGTTCGCCGAGCTGCTTGACGACCTCGGGGTCGAGCTGCTCCTCGTAGCGCAGCACATCCGGGGAGCCCTGATGGTGGATCCGTGGGCGCGCAACGGCGCTCGCCACCGGTTCGTTGCGTACGAGCACCCGAAAAGCCGTTTGGGCGACGCCGGTCACGATCCGGCTGCCTCCCGCGGCCCCGATGCAGAGCGCCGGCCCCTCCTTGCCGAACGCGATCGTGGGAGTCATCGTGGACACGGGCCGGTGTCCTGGCCCGGGCAAGTTCGGCGCGCCACCCTCGAGCTCGAACGCGTTGCGGGCCCCCACGGCACGTGCGAAGTCGTCGAGCTCGTCGTTCATGATCATCCCCGCAGCCGTGTAGCGCGCCCCAAACGGCAGATTGATGGTGGTGGTGACCGCGGCCACGTTGCCTTGCGCGTCAACCACGCACAGATGCGTGGTGCCGCCGCCCTCGGATGCGAGGGTCGGCTGGCTGGAGCGCCGCCGCACGGGCGAGGCGTAGTCGCTGGCCGGCCGACTCTGCCGGGCACGAAAGAGCTGTGCACGCCGGGACACGTGCGCTTCGGCGCGAAGCTCGCCGAGCGGCACCTTCACGTGGTCGGGATCCCCGAAGTAGCGCGAGCGATCCAGGAAAGGCCCCTTGAACGACTCGACCAGAGCGTGCTGCAGCTCGGCTTCTGTAGCCTTGTCGGGCTGTGGCAGCCAGCGTTCAAGCAACGCGAGGCTCGCAAGCAAGGTGTAGCCCCCTGCGCTGGGTGGCGGCGCCGTGACCCAACGAAATCCGAAGTGGCTCGCCTCGAGCGGGCTTCGGTGCACCACGCGATAATCGGCCAGATCCTTGCGGGTGAAGATACCCCCTGCCTTGCGGTTGGCACGCACGATCGCTCGTGCGATCGGGCCGCGATAGAAGGGTCTCGCACCCCATTTGCCGAGGCTGCGAATGGTCTTTGCCAACGCGGGCCGCCGCAGCCGGCGCCCAGGCTCGAGGGTCTTCTTGCCGGGGGCAAACCAGCGGCGCGCCAGCGGGTCACGAACGAGCTCGGCGCCCGCGAAACCGCTCAGGCGCGCCACGTAGGGCGACACCTGGATGCCTCGCTCGGCCAAGCGGGCCGCCGGTTCGGTCACGCGCCTTCGGGGCAGCTTGCCGAAACGCTTGAGCAGCTCAGCGATCCCCGCAGGCTCGCCCGGAATGCCGCTCGCGAGCCCCCCGACCCTAGAGGGATGCTCGAGCCCGCGCGCCTCGGCTTCGGTGAACATCGCGGGCGTAGCCCCGAACGGGGCGCGCTCCCGGAAATCGAGAAACGTGAGCTCGTCCCGGGCAGCCTCGTAATAGAGGGCAAAGCCGCCGCCACCCAAGCCGCTCGAGGCGGGCATCGTCACCCCGAGCGCCAGCATGGTCGCGACGGCCGCATCCGCCGCGCTGCCGCCCTGCCGCAAGATCGAAGCGCCGATACGCGAAGCCTGGGCCTCGTCGGAGGCCACGGCGTAGCGCTCGTACTGCCCGCTGTGCTCGAGCGGTGCTGCCGCCGCGGCGAGTGAGCCCGCTGCCAAGACGCACGCGACCGCGATCGCCGGCCGCCTGTGGCTGCCCATGAGGGTTCTGCTCGTCGAACACGACGCGAACCGGCGGCGAGAGCGCGCATCCAAGGTATGGGGTCCCAACACTACCGCCATAGGGCGCCAGCCGGTTTCGGGCGCATTGCGATATCCAGCCGCATTGCGATATCCAGCCGCATTGCGATGACCGGGCGCATTGTGACACGCGGCCGGCTCGATTGCAGGCGGTTTTCCATCCGGAGCGCTCCGGCGATCGCGTCCACCCTGCGCGGCCGGTCTCGATCGGTCTCGGCGAGATAGCCGCCGCTGTCCCCTGCTTCTGCGCCGGCGTGCAGCTTGGCTGGCTCACAGGGATCAGAGAAGATGCACGAAATGCGCGCGCGCGGTACCCTGGTGTACGTGTCGGATCCAGGCCAAGAGCGCGCGCTACGCGCCCCGGGCTCCCCCTGCAAGAGTCCCGAAGCGACCGGGGGGCTACAGGAGTTCGTACTGCGTTCTTGCGAGCGCTGCGGTGCGGACGCAAGCTCGGTCACACAGGGGACGGCGGCGCGGAGCACCGACGGGAGCCGAGTGGACTTCGTATGGACTGGCGCAGCGTAAACTGGGCTCGGAAGCTATGGCGGGCCTTGCGCGCCGCTCCAAGGGGCTTTGTCCGACACGACGTGCTGACGCACGCGTCGGCACTGTCCTTTGACAGCGTGCTCGCCCTCGTGCCCCTGCTGGCGCTCGCGGTGGCGACGATGAAGGGGCTTGGCGGATACGACCATTTCAGCCGCGATGTCGTGCAACCCTGGCTGACCCACACCTTCGAGCCCGCGACCGACGAGTCGGGCAGGCACCTGGCCACGTTGCGCGACGCCTTCATCATGGTGCTCGAGCTGGTGGAAAAGGCCAATCTGGCCAGCTTGGGAATCGTCGGACTGGTGACCCTGCTCTATGTGGTGTGGGCGCTTCTGCGAGCCGTGGAGCGTTCGCTCAACCACATTCTCAGTGTCCGCCGGTCCCGCAGCCTCAGCCGCACGCTGGTCGACTACGCGGCCATCCTCTTCATCACACCCATGTGCGTCGTATCCGCCACGATCCTGCTGGCGGGGGCCGGACTTCTTGATCCCGCCTTCAGTACTGCGCTGGAAGTCGTGTCCGTCCTGATCGCGGCTGCGGGTCTGACGTTTCTATATCTTGTAATGCCCAATGCCCGCGTGCCGTTGCCCGCGGCGGTCTTGGGAGGGTTGGTTTCGGGGACCATCGGCTACGCCGCGTTCCTGTTGCGGGTCTACGCACAGGTCGGTGTGCTGCGATACAATGCGCTGTACTCCGGATTCGCGGCGATCCCGCTGTTCCTGCTGTGGGTGTTTCTCAGCTGGCTTGCCGTGTTGTTGGGGGCCGAGGTCGCGGCTGCGCACGCAGATCCAGCTCGTTACGACTGGAACCTCGAGCCGCACGACCCACCTTTCGCACTGCGCGAGCACCTCGCCCTGCATGCGTTCGCACGTCTGACCGACGCGTACGTGAACGGCCGACCCATGCCGACGACCGAGAGGCTCGCCAGCGAGCAAAGCCTGCCAAAGCAGCTCACCGAGGACGTGCTGGAAGCGCTTGCCGCCAGGGGCCTGTTGGCCCGCTCCGAACGCGCCGGGCAAGCGCGGACTTACGTGCCGGCACGTGACATCGATACCATCCGCGTCTCCCAGATCCTCGAAGCGCTCCGGCAGGCACCCGGTGGGCCTTGGCGACCGGAACACGACCGCGCCGGCACCTGGCCGCTGCTCAAGCAGCTGCGGCAGCGCATGACCGAAGGCAGCATGGACGTTTCGGCAAGGCAGCTTGCTGCACGCCTCGAGCAGGAAACGCCCGGCCCGCGCGATGTCGCCAGCGGCGCGGGCAACGGCGAGCCACCCAGGGAGCACCCGCCTAGGGTCCCCGCGCGATCCGGTGCCAGTTCGCAAGCGGTTGCTGACCCGCCGGCGGTTAGCGGGTCGTCGTCGGCACATGACTGAGCCTGAGCCTGACTCCGAAGGGAGACCACCCCCTGTGGGCGAAGAGGAGATGCGTGCCATCGCCGGGCAGGTCAAAGCACAATTACGCAAGAGCATGCGCGCCATTCGGGATGCGCTCCCCAAACAAGCTGTAAGCGCACGCTCGGCAGTCATCTGTGATCGCGTCATGAAGCTGTCGGCCTGCGCGCAGGCCGGCACGGTGGTCGGATACGCGCCCGTGCTGCGCGAGGCCGATCCGTCTGCCGTGCTGGAGGATGCGCTGGCCGCAGGCAAGACCGTGGGCTTGCCTCGCATCGAGCAGGAGGGCGAGCTGAGCGTGCGAACGTGGAAACGGGGTGAAGCCCTTGAGCCCGGCCCGTGGTCGACACGTCAACCCGCAAGCAGCGCTCCCAGGATCGAAGCTTGTCGGATCGAGCTGGTGCTCGTGCCAGCCTTGGCCGTGGACCCCTGGGGCTACCGTATCGGTTACGGCAAGGGGTTTTACGATCGGCTCTTGGCCCAGCTTCCGGACGCGACCACGGTGGCACTAGCTTACGCTTTCCAGCTGATCGCGGAGGTACCCAGGGAGGCGCACGATCGGCCCGTAAGCATCGTGGTTACGGATACCGAGACGAGAATCATCGCGGGCACGTCCTAGGACCCGTCCAAATAGGTAGAGCTCGGTCAGCTCTGGGTCTGGACGAAACAGGTCAGGTTTTCACCCAAGCGCTCACAATTCGGCGAGCAGGGCGGTCAGCGCTTTGGCCAGGTCGCGTTGCCGGTTGTATCCGCGCTCGGTGATCAGTCGCAGGTTGTCTCTGACCCGCTCGATATCGAGACCGGGGTTGCGCGTGACCAGGCGTTGCGCGTCCAGCCGATCTTGAAGGCGTCGTTCGCTCATCGACAGTACCTTCATGGCCAGCAGCTCCTCTGGCTCAGCCACAGGCACGAAGCCAACCTCCGGCAGCTCGACGGGCGTCGCCCGCGCTACAACCTCACGCTCGATTCCGCACGAAGCGAAGAGCAGGTCGATCTTCATGCCCGTTGACGCCTTCAAGCGTACCGTCGACAAGCGCTGGGTGGCTTCGTGTTCCACGGTGGCAATGGGGACATAGCCTCGCAGGCCGAGGTCGCGAACAAGTACCTCCGCCTCGGGGTCGTCTCGGACCTGCACTGCCAGATCCACATCACGAGTGAAGCGGACTTCGGCGCGAACCGAGACTGCAATGCCGCCGACAAGCGCATGGCCTCGGCCACGAGTGGAGAGCTCGGCGATGACAAGGCGCAGCGAGTCAAGCAGCTCCGAGGAGGTCATGACTCTGCGTACAACCAGGCGCAGAACGCGTCCTCGAGCTCCTCCTCTGTCGCCTGGGGATCGCGATGCTTGAGCGCTGCACGCTTGAGCTCAAAGCCTTCAGCCATCAGTTCGAACGCCTGTGCGAGCTTATCCGCGCAACTTGCCTCCTGGTCCAGCAGGATGTCTGAACGTTCGAGGGCATCCACGCTGCCAGCGTAGCACGGGTTCGAACAACTGCGCCCAACAGAACCATAGCGTGGCCGCACCGATCCATGTGCGCGCCGTTACTCGCATCACAACCTCTGCCTCCGCCGCGGCCCTCTATCTCCGTCTCGGCTCTCCGCCTCCGCCACCGACTCCGGCCTCGGGCTCGCCCGGAAAAAGCGCCGCTTCGGTTGGCCGCCCAGCTATCCAGCCCCCGCAATCACTGAAAAACCTCCCCTACTTTTGCACCGTCATGTAGCTAGCGACTGCCCCAAGCTGTTCCCGCGGCCCCGACGCCTTGGGGTCGAGCGCCGCTGCGGTTGCGCCTCGTCGCGGTTTGACCGCGTGAGCTGTCCGCTCTAGCCTCACCGCTGGAGCGCGAAGCCGGCGGAGATTCGTGAGCAGGCGAGGACCAGCACCACCCGGGCCACCGGCATCAACCAGCCCAAACCGGACCGAGGTTCTGGAGGCAGCCGACATCCAGGTGGTGGGCGACGCAGGCGAACAAACCGCCTGCCCGCAACAAGACACGGCGCCGCACAGGATCGCCGCCCTCAAGACCGAGGTTCTGGACGCGGCCGACATCCACGTGGTGGGCGACGCAGGCGCACCCAGGGCGCCCAACCGGACCGAGGTTCTGGAGGCAGCCGACATCCAGGTCGTCGGACAGGCCGCCCCGCACAAGGACGCCGCCCCGAAGGCCGAGAAGCTCGAAGCCGGCGAAGGCCGGGGGGTTGGGGCCTCGCCACAAGCGACAGCCATGCCGCTAGCCCGGCGCCTGGATCCTCGGCGGGAGGTCCATCCGGATGCCGCGACCGAGGTATATGCGGCGGCCGCCATGCGTCCGGAGCCCGGAAGCAGCCGCGCGCTGCAACCCGGCAAGATCGAAGCCGCTCACGCGAGCGTTGGCGTGCCCCCCGCCGAGCGGCCTTTGTTTCCGATCGCGAACCTCGCGGCGCGCCTTGGGCTGCCGGTTTCCCGTCTGGTGGTCGTGGCAGCCGCCGGCGTCGTGGCCGCGGCGCTTGGCGTGTTGCTGCTAACGAAGCGAAGCGAACCGCATCGGGCAAGGCAACCAAGCGAGGGCCAACCTGCAGCGGGCCAGACGCAAACGGGCGGCAACGACACCGTGATCCGCAAGGCGCAACTGGGCGAAGACGCCCTGGAGAAGGCATCTGGGCCTGCAGGCGGTCCCGACCCTCGCGAGCGAGCCCGCGCTGCGCCGGTTGTTCACGAGCCTCGCCGCCCGCATGGGGCCGAACGGACAAGCCAGGGACCGACCGAAGCCACGCATCCGAGGCAGCGCGAACGCCGAGCGCACCCCTCGGCTTCGCAACCCACGGCGGGCGAACACGAAGAGGGACCGGCGGCACAGCTGCGCGCCCGGGCCCGCAAGCGCTATCAGGCGCGCCGCTACCGGGAGGCCGCGCGACTGTATCGAGAGGCCACCGGACAGGCACCCGATCATCCCGGCAGCTATGCCGGATTGGGCGCTGCGGAGCTCGCTCTGGGCAACGTACACGCGGCGACCGAGGCCTATACGCGGGCCGTGGAGCTGGCGCCTTACCGCTCGGGCTTCCACGCCGCCTTGGGGCGTGCCTACCTGGCGGCAAGGGATCGCGCTCGCGCGCGGCACGCCTACGAGCGAGCCCTGGAGCTCGACCCCGACAACGCAGCGGCAACAAGGGCCTTGCGAGGCCTCGATCGCTAGTGCCGGTGGCCGCGAACGCACAGACCGCTCGCTCGGCTTGCCCGCTCGATTGTCCCGATATGTGCAGCCTGAACGTCGTCACCGATAACGGTCGCGTGCTCGGATTGGACGGCAGCGCGCTCAATCCGCTGACCCGCTCGTTCATCTGCGGCAAGGTGCGGCGTTTCGACGAGCACATGTACGGGTCGGATCGCATCGCCGCCCCGCTGCTCCGCACGGGCAACAAAGGCGACGGCCGGTTTCGTGAGACGACCTGGGACGATGCCTTGCACCGGGTGAGCAGCGAGCTGGCGCGCGTGCGCGACGAGCACGGGGGGGAGGCGATTCTCCCCTTCGCCTACGGGGGCTCGAACGGAAGGCTGACGCACGGCTGCGTGGACGCGCGCTTGTTTCGCAGGCTCAGGGCCAGCCGACTGCTCGAGACCTTCTGCGCCAAGCCCACCAGCAGCGCGGCCACGGGCCTTTATGGCGCCATGCCCGGAGTTGCGCTCGAGGATTACGTGCACGCCGAGCTGATCATCGTTTGGGGATGCAATCCCTCGGCCACGGGCATTCACCTCGTGCCTATCGTACGCGAGGCCCAGCGGCGTGGCGCCAAGCTGGTGGTGATCGATCCCCGCCAGATCCCCCTGGCGAAGCGCGCAGACCTGCATCTGGCTCCACGGGTGGGCACCGACCTGCCGCTCGCGCTCGCGCTCATCGATTGGCTGTTTACGAACGGGCGCGCGGACCGGCCCTTCCTCGCTGCCAACGCGCTCGGTGCGCAACGTCTTCGAGCGCGCGCCTCGCTGTGGCCGATCGCCCGGGCGGCGCAGGTCTGCAACCTCGCCGAGAGGCAGGTTGAAGCCCTTGCAGCGCTGTACGCCAACAGCGCGCCCGCGGTGATTCGGTGTGGCTGGGGTGTCGAGCGCAACCGCAATGGCGGCAGCGCCGCGGCAGCCATCCTGAGCCTACCCGCGGTCGCAGGCAAATTCGGAGTCCGCGGCGGAGGCTTCACCATGTCCAACAGCCGCGCCTTTGGCCTGAGCTCGGAAACCGCCGTGTCCGAGCCCGAGCCCGCTACACGCGAAGTCAACATGTCGCAGCTCGGCCGCGCGCTCGCCGAGCTACGCGACCCTCCCATTCGGCTGCTGTTCGTATACAACTGCAATCCGGTGGCCACCGCACCGGAGCAGGCGCGGGTGATCGCCGGTCTGGCATCCGAGCATCTCTTCAGCGTCGTCTACGATCAGGTCATGACCGATACGGCCAGGTACGCGGACGTGGTGCTCCCTGCCACCACGTTCTTGGAGCACCGAGAGCTGCAAAACGGCTACGGTGCCATGAGGCTGTTTGACTCGCCGCCGGCAGCGAAACCTGTTGGCCAGGCCCGGCCGAACTACGAGGTCTTCCTGGAGCTGTGCGACCGACTCGGACTATCCAAACCGGACGATCCGCGCACATCGGATGAACTGTGCGCGGCGGTTCTGGATAGCGCGCAGGACGCCCAACGGCTGCGCGCGGAGCTGGCCGCCCAAGGCATGGCGGCGCCGCAAGTGGCCGCGCCGATTCAGATGCTCGACACGCGACCACTTACCGCCAGCGGCGCGATCGAGCTGTGTCCACAGCACCTCGACCAGCAGACCCCTGCCGGCCTGTACACCTTTCAGCCGGATCCCGCCACGCCGGACTACCCGCTCGCGCTCATCTCGCCGGCCCCGTCCCACACGGTGTCCTCCACCTTCGGACAGCTGCGGCAGCGGCAGGCCCGCGCCGAGATTCACCCCACCGACGCGGCCAGCCGCGGCATCAGCACGGGAAGCACCGTTCGCGTATTCAACGCACACACACAGGTCCTATGCTTGGCTCGGGTGACCGATGCGATCCGTCCCGGGACGGTGGCGTTGCCCAAGGGGCTTTGGCGCAAGCACACAGCCAACGGCCTCACGGCCAACGCGCTGTGTCCAGATGGCGAGGCCGATCTGGGACGCGGTGCTTGCTACAACGATGCCCGCGTCCAGGTAGCGAGGTTCCTGTCCACAACGGCGCCAGAGCCGCTTTCGTCCTCGAGAGAATCCTCAAGATAGCGCTGCTATTCCTCCGGTCCTTTCTGCGGGCGCGCCGGCTCTGGCATTCCCCCGCGACGCCATGAAGCGCGCGGCCTCGTTCCGGACGGCACGCTTGGGGCTGTTCACGACCAGCGCCACCCGTTTATGATCTGGCCTGCGACGAAGCTCGCCGTGCAGCTGGAGCCGTCGCGCAGGTCCTGGAAAGGAAAGAACCATGACAGCCAAGATCGACAACAGCCTCCTGTCAGCAGTATTGATTCTGGTAGCGGGAGCGGCGTTCGCGCCGTCCGAAGCCCAAGCCGCCGTACGCGCCTACGTGTGGGCCAACAACCCCACTGCACCAAGCTACACCCCCGACCCCACGTACTCCAACAATCCCAACGGCCGCATCCACATTCAGCGCCGCAGCCAAGGACGCTACGACGTGACCTTCGCCGGAGTCGCGCGCCGGCGCAGCAACGTACAGGTAACGAGCTACGGCAGTGGGGCAACATACTGCAAGGTGTTACACTGGAGCTCACACGGCAGCGACCTCGTGGTGTCCGTCGGTTGCTTCGGCCGGCGCGGACGACCGAGGGACTCGCAGTACACCGTGTTGGCGCTCGCAGGCGGCACCGGCCCGCGCATGGCGTACGCATGGGCCTCGAGGCCGGGCACGGCGAGCTATCCCGCCGATCAGACCTACTCCCACAACCAGGGCGGCCCGGTCCAGATCCGCCGCAACGGCCTGGGCGTCTACGATGTGACCTTCCCCCGTCTCGCCCAAAACAAGCAACGCGGCAGCACGGTCCAAGTAACCGCCTATGGACCAGGGGATAACTACTGCAAGGTGGGCCACTGGAGCCGCCGCGGCGACCTCGTGGTCCGGGTGCTGTGCTTCCATTCGAATGGGGGCGCGGCCGATGCGCAGTTCACGATTCTAGCGATGGCAAACTGAGAGATGGCGCCGCCCTTACGGCGTTGGTGACTCGCCGCGCTTGCATCTTGGAAGTTACCGTCTACATATGGGCGCTGCATGGATGAGGCCCAAAAGGTGACCCGACGACCGACATTGCTGGTGCTGGCTGCCGGCCTCGGCAGTCGCTACGGCGGGCTCAAGCAGCTCGACCCGATGGGTGAGGGAGGCGAGACGGTCCTGGAGTATTCGGTGTTCGATGCCCTACGTTGCGGCTTCGGCAAGGTGGTGTTTGTCGTGCGTAGGGATTTCGCCGCTGACTTCCGTGCCAGGATGGATGCGCGGTTCGGTCGCCGGGTGCCCATCGAGTGCGCGATTCAGGCCGTTGACGACCTTCCGGGCCCCTGCCCCGCGGTGCCCGACCGCAGCAAACCGTGGGGCACGACACATGCCGTCTGGTCGGCCCGCAAGCACATCGACACGCCATTCGCCGTGGTCAACGCAGACGATTTTTACGGCCTCGAAGCGTTTCGCCAGCTTGCCGCGTTCTTCAACCGGGTCGACGCCGCCGATGCGACGCTTCGGGCAGCCCTGGTTGGCTTCCGGCTGGAGCACACCCTTTCGCCGCACGGGGGAGTTGCGAGGGGCGTGTGTCGCCGCGACAGCGAAGGTCGTTTGGAGGGTATCGAGGAGCTCACGGACATCCGAAACACGGCTGAGGGGCCCCGGCAATTCGATCCGGACGGCGGCCGGCGGCAGCTCCGCGGCGACGAGCCGGTATCCATGAACATCTGGGCTTTCTTTCCCGGCATCTTCGGCCACATCGAGCGGCTCCTGATCTCGTTCGTCACCACGCTGCCGAACGATCGGCGCCTGAGTGCGGAGTATTATCTGCCCTCGTGCGTCGATGAGCTCATCCGGGAGCAGAAGCTGCAGGTCGAGGTCTTGGCGACGAGTGACAGGTGGCACGGCGTCACCTACGCCGGCGACAAGCGCACGCTGCAAGAGGCGCTCCGCCGGCTCGTAGCGGCCGGTCGCTATCCCCGGCAGTTGTGGTCCGAGGCGAGCATTCGGTGACGCAACAACGCTCGCTCGAGTCCGTTGCATGTCACTTCGACATCGCTGCCCGGCCGATCTCCATGGCACCCTATGGCAACGGCCACATCAACGACACCTTCTTGGCCCAATACGAGCGCGCAGGCGAGCGCGTGTCGTACATTCACCAGCGCATAAGTCAGCGCGTGTTCCCGCGTATCGACCTGCTGATGGAAAACATCGCACGGGTCACCGGCCACGCCGCGGCCAGCCTGCGGCGCGGGGGGGCGCGTGACGTCGAACGACGGACGCTGACCATCGTGCCCGCGCGCCAGGGCGGCTCCCATGCGCTGATCGACGGTGAGGCCTGGCGCACCTACCTGTTCGTCGACCGCGCGCTGACGTACGAGTTTCCTGAAACGCCCGAGCTCGCGTATCAGGCCTCGAGCGCATTCGGCCGCTTCGTCCTTTCTCTGGCTGACCTGGATGCGACCGAGTTGCACGAGACCATCGCGGGCTTTCATCATACGCCAACCCGCTACGCACGCATGTGCGAGTCAGCCCGCGCGGATTTGCACGGGCGCGCCGGATCCGTCAGCGAGGAGCTCGATTTCGCGCACCAGCGCGCCGGGTTGATGGCGAGATTGACGGACGCACTGGCATCCGGTGATCTTCCGCTCCGTATCACCCACAACGACACCAAGCTCAACAACGTGCTGATCGACGAGGCGAGCCACGAGGGCGTGTGCGTGGTGGATCTCGACACGGTCATGCCGGGCTCGCTGCTGTACGATTTCGGCGATATGGTCCGCACCATCACGAGTGCGACACCCGAGGACGAAACACGGCTCGAGCGCGTGTTCGTGCGTCCTTCCTTCTACGAGGCGCTTGCGCGAGGCTATAGCGAAGCCATGGGTGCCCTGCTTACGCCGCTCGAGCGCGAGCTGTTCCCGTTCGCGGGCCAGCTGATCACGCTCGAGATCGGTATGCGGTTCCTGACCGATTACCTCGACGGCGACATCTATTTCAAGACCAAGCGACCGCATCACAACCGCGACCGCTGCCGAGCCCAGTTTCGTCTCGTTGAGACGATCGAGGAGCGCTTTGACGAGCTGCGCAAGCTGACGCCGTCCGGATAACGCGTCAGCGCTTGCTCGTGCGCTTGCGCTTGCCCTTGTGCTTGCGCTTCTTGGCCGGCTTGCTCGCTCGCCCCTTGCCGCCGAAAGCTTCGTCCACTACCGCGAGGCTGGCCTGCACGGCTGCGCTCGATTCGGAATCGCCGGCGGCAGCCGTCTTGGTGCGCTTGAGCTTGGGCAGCTTGACGCTGGCCTTGGGCTTGGGCACCTCGACTTTGGCGAATTTGGCGTGCGGCGTGGTCTCGCCCCAGAAGTCGTTGCCCCAGCATCGGACCTCGCCCGAACGCCGTTCGATACCGCAGGTGTGCGACCAGCCGGCTGAAAGCTGCAGGTACTCCCCCTTGGGAGCCGCAGCCTGCCCCTCGTCGTTGGCACCCCAACAGCGCGCCTTGTACTCCGCCGTGATCCCGCAGCCGTGCGCCAGGCCGAGCGTGACCTGCCGAAAGCGCTCCTCGGGCGCGCCGGTTTGCGCTTCGTCGGAGGCGCCCCAGCAGTCGACGGCACCGGTGCGCGCGATGGCGCAGCTCGTATCGCCGCCGGACGCTACTCGCACGTACTTGCCGTGGGGAGAGCCGCTAACCTGTCCCTTCTTGTCCGCCCCCCAACACTGGATCGTATCCTCCATGTCGATAGCGCAATTGTGATTCTTGCCGGCGCTGAGGGACTTGAACTTGCCGGCGGGTGGCTCGGACTGGCGCCGGTCGTTGCTGCCCCAGCAGCGAATGCGACCGCTCTTGCGAAGGCCGCAGGTGTGCCGGCGACCTGCCGCTAGCTGCACGTACACGCCCGGGGGAGCCGTGGCCCATGACTTGCCCTCGGCTCCCCAGCACTGCACCTGCCCTGCACGGCCGGGCTCCGTACGCGTGCCACACGTGTGCTCGAAGCCGGCTGCGACCGCCCGGAAGCGTGCCTTCGGAGCCTGCTTTGCGTGCTTGCCCCAGCAGTACAGCGCTCCCTTCGATGTAACCCCGCACACGTGCGCGCCCCCCGCCGCCAGGTAGGGCACACCCAAAGGCGCAAGCTCCTTGTCTACCTCGCCGGTGCCGCCCCGCTTGCCTGCCGGCGCCTTGCTTGCGCCGCAGGCGGTGGCAGCCATCGCCGCGGCCAGCGACAGGGCTACCGGTGCATGTGGGAGCGTCTTCAAGACCGGATTCCCTGGTTCCTGGTTCCTAGTCTGCACTGCTGACCGTCTGCTCCTGCATGCCGAGGCCCTCGATTCCCAACCGCATCGTATCGCCGGGGTTCAGATAGATGGGAGGATCCTGCCCCAGCCCCACGCCGGCAGGCGTGCCTGTCGAGATTACATCGCCCGGTTGCAGGCTCATGAACTGACTGAGGTAATGGACGATGAAGTTCGGTTGAAACTCCATATTGTTGGTATTGCTCGACTGAAATCGCCGCCCGTTGACTTCGAGCCAGAGCGGTAACGAGGGGTCGTCGCCGATCTCGTCATGGGTGACGAGCCAAGGGCCGATGGGTCCGAAGTGGTCTGACCCCTTGCCCTTGTCCCACTGCCCTCCCCGCTCTAGCTGAAAGTTACGCTCCGAAACGTCGTTGATTACGCAGTAGCCGGCGATATGCTTGCCTGCGTCGCGCTCGTCGATGTAGCCGCCCCCGTCCCCGATCACCACGCCGAGCTCCACCTCCCAATCCAGTTTCGTGCTGCCCCGGGGCTTGATGACGGTGTCGTTGGGACCACAAATCGCGCTGGTCCACTTGGCGAAGACCACCGGCTCGCTCGGCAGCTCCAAGTTGGACTCCCTGGCGTGGTCCCGGTAGTTCAAGCCGATGCAGATGAACTTGCCCACGCGGCCGACGCACGGTCCAATGCGCACGTCTGCGCCCACCTTGGGTAGCTCCTCGGGCCTCACCTCGGCAAGGCGCGCCAACCCTTGCCGCGTCAGCTGCGCTCCAGCGATGTCATCCACGATGGCCGACAGGTCCCGAATGCCGCCCTCGCCGTCGAGGATTCCCGGTTTTTCCTGACCAGCAGGACCGAAGCGTAGCAGTTTCATGCCGTCCAACCTCCATCGATAACGAAGTTCTGACCCGTGGCGTAGGCCGACAAATCGGACGCCAAGTAGACCGCGAGCTCCGCGATCTCCTCGGGCCGACCGATCCGACCCATGGGCTGGCGGGCCACGAAATCGGCCCGTGCTTTTTCGTAGTCCCCGGTCGCTGCCAGCCGCGCCTCGAGCGAGGGGGACTGCACCGTGCCGGGGCAGATCGCGTTGCAGCGAATCCCCTGCGCGACGTAATCGGCCGCAACGGCCTTGGTCAACCCGACGATGGCCGCCTTGCTGCTGCCGTACGCGAAACGGTTCGGCACGCCTTTGATCGAGCTCGCCACGGATGAAAGGTTGATGATCGAGCCGCCGCCGGAGGCAAGCATCTTGGGCAGCAAGGCGCGGGTGACCAGGTACATGCCTTTGACGTTGACGTTGAAGGAAAAATCCCATGCCTTCTCGTCGCAGTCCAGGATCGTGCCGCTGTGCACGAAGCCGGCGCAGTTGACGAGCAGGTGCAGCGTCTCGAGCTCGGAGGCGAGCCCTTGGACGGCCGCGCCATCGGTAACATCGAGGATGCGGGTCCGGCAGCCGTCAAGCTGCGTCAAAGCCGCCTGGTCGATGTCCGTGGCCAGTACGTCGGCCCCCTCGCTCGCGAAGGCCGTGGCAATCGCCCGCCCGATCCCCTGACCCGCCGCGGTGATCAGGGCTTGGCGGCCAGCTAGCCGCCTGCTTGTCTGAGGATGTTGCATTCGACTTACCTGCCTGCTTGCTACACACCTGCATCCATGTACCAGGAGAACGATCACACATCGTAGTCGTAGTCGTGGTCGTAGTCGTGGTCGTAGTCGTAGTCGTAGTCGTAGTCGTAGTCGTAGTCGTAGTCGTAGTCGTAGTCGTAGTCGTAGTCGTAGTCGTGGTCGTGATCGTGATCGTGCCTCATGTACGAAATCAGGGAGCCAGGACAGTACTACCACGGATCACACGTTCCGGTCCGGAGTTGGCAGCTACAAAAAACGGGTCTCACTCATGAACCTCGCTAGTCCGTCGCTCGCATTTCCGAAAAACCCGGACGCGGTCTGAGCAGCCCTTCCTGCGCTACGCTGGCGAGCAGCCGGCCGTTGCTCGCAAACATGCGCCCAAGCGCCAGGCCGCGCCCGCTGGCAGCGGCCGGACTGTGCTGATCGTAGAGCACCCAGCCGTCGAAGCACGGACTCGTGTGAAACCACAACGCGTGGTCCAGGCTGGCGAGGCGAAGCACACGAGTCCACAGGGGTTGGCCCTGGGCGCGGACAGCCGCTCCAAGCAGGGTCAAGTCCGACGCATAAACCAGCATGGCGGCATGCAGCAATGGATCTGCGGGAAGCGCACCGTTCGTGCGGATCCACACGCGCTGGCGGGGCACCCGGTCCTGGGAGCCGAGCGGGTCCCGAGGCTCGTCGAAACGCAGCTCGATGGGGTGGGGACGCTGAAGATGTTGTACGATTTCCGCGGGCCAGTGTGCCGGCGCTCTGCCGGCAATCTCGGCCAGCGCGGGCAGGTCTTCGGGATCGCTCGCGAGGGGCATCGAGTCCTGATGCTCGGGCCCGACCTCGTCGACATGAAACGACGCCAGCATGCTCAAGATCTCTTGACCGCCCTGGACCGCGCACACCGTGCGCGCCTTGAACGCGCGCCCTTCTTTGCTGCGCGTCACCTCGTAGCGGATGGGCTGCTGCACGTCGCCTGCGCGCAAGAAGTATGCGTGCAGCGACTGCGGATGAGCATCGTGCACGCTCCGGCCAGCCGCCATAAAGGCTTGAGCCGCCACGTGACCCCCGAAGAGCCCGCGACCGAGCGGCGTGCCAGCGCGGCCCTGATACACATCGGGCTCGAGCTCCCGTAGCTCCAGGCCCTGCAGCAACCGCTCGAGTGCACGCGTCACGCCGGGCACTCATAGCACGCAGGCGACCTGCTTTGATCAGCGAGGATGCGTTTGGACAGCCACGCTGGATGTTGGAGCTTTCGCCTGCCATGGTAAGCGGCGTGGACGGCCGCCCCAAAGCCACGCGCCTCGCGCTTGGGTTGGCCACGGCTGTGCTCGCGATCTCCAGCGCGGCGGTGGTGATTCGCGCCCTCGGCGACGTCGATCCGGCCTTCGTGGCGGGCGGGCGCGTTGCCGTGACCGCAGCGGTGCTCGCCGTCCTCGGGCCGGGCGCGGTCCTGGCCGGGCTTCACGCCTGCCTGCGCGATCGCGCCCTCGGCGCCCGGGTTTCGGGCGCCTCGCTGCTGCTGGCCTTGCACTTCGGGACCTGGATCGCCTCGTTGCGTTGGACCACGGTTGGGGCACAGGGTCAACAAGGCTCTTGATCACGAGCGCTTTGTATGCGCTTATGGCGAGAGTACAGGAGGCACGTTCAGATGGCTGAGCTGAGCACGCACACTCCAGGCAGTTTCTGTTGGGTCGACCTGGCGACCACCGACGCCGCGGCCGCAAAGGCCTTCTACAGCGAGCTGTTCGGTTGGACCGCGCAGGACATGCCGGCAGGGGATGCAGGCACCTACACCATGTTCTTCAAGCAAGGCAAGAGCGTGTGCGGGGCCTACGGCATGAACGAGCAGATGCGCAGTCAAGGCGTGCCGCCCCACTGGGCTAGCTACGTGGCGGTCGACAGCGCGGATCAAGCGGCGGCACGCGCCAAGGAGCTCGGAGCCGAGATCCTGCAGCCGGCCTTTGACGTGATGACCATCGGGCGCATGGCCGTGATCAAGGACCCTCAGGGGGCGGTATTGTCGCTATGGCAGCCCAAAGAAGACGACCGAACCATGCTGGTCAACGAGCCGGGCTGCTGGAGCTGGAACGAGCTCCAAACCACCGATACTGCGGCTGCCAAGAACTTCTATCAAAGCCTGTTGGGCTGGACCTCCGAGGTGCAGAAAGGTGCCACCGGTCAAGACTACACCAGCTTCAAGAACGGCGAGCGGCCGGCTGCCGGCATGCTCGAGATCCAAAAGGAGTGGGGCCCGGTGCCGCCCCACTGGGCGGTCTACTTCAGCGTCGGCGACCTGGACGCCTCCCTCGAGCGGCTCAAGAACCTCGGCGGCAGCCAGGACGGTCCAACGATCGAAATGAAGGACTTCGCCCGCTTCGCCATCGTCCACGACCCCCAAGGCGGTCACTTCGTCCTGATCCAGATGCTGGTGCCGACCGACTAGCCCGCACGGCGACGCATCCGCTGCGCGCACCTGATCCAGCATGCACGCGAGCAGCGGGCGGCTGCCCAGCCGCAGCAGCACCTTGCCCGGTAAGGGCTTGTACGACGTTGAGGGGGGTCTTCATGGCAAGCGAGGCGGAGCACGGTTGGCCTGCACTGCGGTTGCCAGGACCCGCTTTAGTAGGGTCAAGGTCTCAGTCGAATATGCGGGAATGGCGGACCCGCGGGAAACGCGATTGTGAACCGACCCGACGCCTTAGTGTCCTGTATCCGTGATTACGTACATAAGTCGGCGAGCAATTGGCGACGCTCGGGTCATCGAATCGACGCAGGCTGCGGTTCAATTTCGATGCAGTGCATCGCTATTTCCAGGAGATGGCCAAACGGCGATCGATGGCGTGAGCGGTGTCAAGGGCCGGCGAATTATGTGCGGGATTTCGGATACAGGACATTAGCGTGGAGAGCCGAGGAGCTGGGGAGCCCTGCGTCGCTGACACCGGGTAGGGAGAAGACTACACCGGTGCGATCCTTGTACCGCCTTGCATTTTTTTGGCGCTCTCCTGGATACCGCGCGCGCCAGCATCTTGGCGGTCGGAACGAACGGATATAGGTTCGGCATCCGGAAACGAGGGAGTGGCGAACTGCACCGGTAGGGAGTGCAGAGCAATCACCACGACCGGTGGAACCGTAGATGAAGCGGACAAGGACTCGGCTGTCTGAAGACCAAGCGGCTGCCTGCGGCCCTGACCATCATCCCGCATCGGCCGAGCGGGTCGTGGTCGACTACTACCCTAGGCTGGGCGCCGAGCAGTGGACCGTGACGCGCTCCAGACGCTTGTGGTCCCTGTTCCACAGCTCGCTGACCTTCTGTATTGCGATACGCATGGAGCGTTGGCCCGGACAGAGGTGGAGGCTTGACCGCAAGATCTATAGGATGCAGCCCAGGTCGTTGATGGTCCTGCTGCCCGGCGACACGCACGTGACCGAGCAACTGCCCCTCGCCGATTTTCGCGTCCTGAGGCTCGAACCGGATGCGCTCGAGAGGTGGGGTCTCGCCGAGCCGCGAACCTACCGGCAACAGCTGGACGATCCCCGCCTGTGGCAGGCGATGTACCGTGTGGTCCAGGCACTCGACCAGACCACAAGTCCGACGAATTCCGGTGAGGAGCTCGAGCCGCTCAAGGCCCTGTTTGCGTTCTTCGATGCCCTGCGCGGATTCGAGCAGCGGCCGGGCGCGACGAGCCACCGCGACGCGCACCGCAGGAGCCCAGAAGCCCGCGAGCTCCGGGCGGCGTTAGCCGACTGTCACGACGAAACCAGACTGGACTCGTTTTGCAGCGTGCGGGACATCAAGCCTTACGAGTTGACCCGCGCCTTCAAGCTCGAGTACGGGTTGCCTCCGTCCGCGTTTAGGCAGCGGATCCGGGTGGAGCGGGCCATGGCGGCGATCCGGGGTGCTGAAGCGCGAAAGCAGCCCGGACGTGCCAGCAGCTTGGCGCAAATCGCGCTGGCGGCTGGCTTCGCCGATCAGCCGCACATGACGAAAGTGTTTCGAAACATGGTGGGCTTCACGCCAGGCTGCTACTGGAGCCGGTTTCACGATCCAGTTGTGTCCATCCGCCCGCGGTGGCATGGCGGGCCGCATCGGAAAGTCCGAGGATGCAGGAATCTCTCGGCCTTCAGGAGGAAGGAGCTATGAATATGTGCACAGGCAGGTGGCTGGCGCCGGTAGCGGCGCTGATCGTGGTCTTACTCGGCGGCTGCATCGGGCAGTCGGAGGTCGAAGGGGATATAGCCGTGCAGGCGTCAATGCTCATCGTCAGCGGCGACGGGCAGACGGGTGAAGTCGGGACCGAGCTTGCGCAGCCCCTGGTCGTCAAGGTCGTAAGGAAAAACGGGCGGCCGCTCAGGAACCGAACAGTCAATTTCGTCGTGACGACCGAGAGCGAGTACCCGATACTCGGCATCGGCGGCATGGGTGGCACAATCGTCATCGGCAACGGCGTCGTCCACGATCCGCTCAACGGCAAGGTGTTCGCCGGGGTCGCCCGCACCAACCGGCAAGGACTCGCAAGCGATTTCTGGACCCTGGGTGCGCGAGCCGAGCTCCAGCAAACGCTCGAAGCGCGGGCGGTCGATCCGAAAACCGGAAAGCAGATCTTTGCGAAGTTCACCGCCACCGCCGTGCCGGGCTCTGCCTACAGACTGGGATTCGACCCGCATTTTCAGTTTGCGGGCCCCTTCGAGCCGAAAGCGACCGTGCAGCCCGTCGCGATCGTCAGGGACAAGTACGACAACCCAGTCTCGGGTGTCGAGGTTACTTTCGCTGTCACTGCCGGCGACGGATCCGTCGCTCCCGGCACCGTGAGCAGCGATGCCGACGGCCGCGCGCGGGTCGACTGGACGCTTGGCCCCGATGCTGGCTTGAACCAGCTTTCGGCCACGGCAATGGTAGAAACGGGCTCGCCGGCCTTGATTCGAGTGTTCGCTCACGTTCAGCCTCCGGGCGGTCAGGGCGTGTGTCCGTCCGGTCAGGACGCCTGCCTGGTCCCGGAAGACACCTGCCGCGCCTCGGACGGCAGATGCGTGCGCGGTGGGATGGTCTGCAACCTCCTGACCCCCTGCCCCGCCGGCTACGGGTGCTGGAACAACGAGTGCGTGTGCGATGACCGCGACATTTGCGGCATCGGCTGCACGTCGAGCCAGGAGTGTCCAGTACCATCAAGATACGGGCAGCCGCGTTTTCAGTGCGATACGAACGCCCAGAACGCCCACGCCTCGGTGTGCCGGCCCGTCCTGCACTGCCTCGGCGATTCCGATTGCCCTGCAGGGCTCGTTTGTGGATTCGGGTCGCGCAGGCCAACAAACCTATGGGGTGAGTGCATCGCTCCGGGCAGCGTTCAGCCGGGTGATCCGTGTACAGACGCGGACGAGTGCGACTCCGGGCGTTGCCACACCGGCATTTGCCTGGCCGCCTGTACGACCACCGCCGACTGTAACCCCGGACAGAACACCGGACAGTCTTGCGAGGGAATCGGGGTCCCAGGGCTTCTCGGGGGCGATCTCGCCTGCGTACGGGCCGACAGCTGCGGTGGTACGTGCACAGGCAACAAAGCATGCGTGTCTGGATCCTGCGTGGCGACCTGCGAGAAAAGCCAAGATTGTGGCTCGTTGGAGGAGCAGTGTGTAGGCAATGTCTTCCAGGGCCTCACGTGTCAGAATGCCGAGCAGAGGATCACGTGCAGGGGAGATGAGATTCAGTCGGACTACCCCGGACACTATTGCGCTCTGCGGCGGTCTTGCTGGCCTGAGGCGGATTACTGTCCGGCGGGATACGCGTGCACGAGCTTCTCCGATTTGGGCTTTGCGCGTTCCCCCCAAGTCGGTCTCTGCGCGCGGGTCGTATGTCCCGCGGGACGCTGGAATTGCGACGGATACGCAGGCAATGGATGTGAATCTTCTACGCAATGCCTCCCTTAGGTTTGAACAAGCTCGGCCGGCATGAGGCACATGGATTGTGCGAGCAGCTCGAAGAAGGGAGATCCGAGCGCGAGTGGATGGGTTTCTCTCGCGAGAACCCAATGGCTGCCTGAGCAACAGAATACGGCGCGGTATTTCTTGCGCGGCCGTACGCGCCTTCCGCACGTAAGCATCCCGTGGGGTGCATCTGGTTGGCTCGGCTGACCTCGTGTAGTTGAAGGGGTATGGGCTGCACACCCCGTGCTGGATAATAACCGGGGCAAAGCCACGCTCACAACCTCACATGACATCCT
>JAKSBK010000275.1 GCA_022361155.1 Pseudomonadota bacterium | reverse complement strand
CGAGGATGACCCCGCGAAGATTCACGACAATGTATGCGAGGACCGGCCGATGGCGGTCAAACCCATGAACTGCCCAGGTCACTTGCTCATCTACAAGACTCGTTTGCGGTCTTACAACGAGTTTCCGTTGAGAATCGCGGAAATGGGACTGGTGCATCGACGCGAGCTCTCGGGTGTGCGCCATGGCCTGTTTCGGGTGCAGGCCTTCACACAAGACGACGCGCACCATTTCTGCACTCCAGACCAGATCGGTGGCGAGATTCGTATGCTGATCGATTTCTTCCAGGAGCTGTACCTGGCGTTCGATCTGCACGACGTGCGGATCGAATTCTCGACGCGGCCTGAAAAGAGCATCGGAAGCGACGCAATGTGGCAACAGGCGGAGCGAGCGCTAAAGCAGGCCCTGGAGTCCGAAAAGATCGACTACGAGCTGAACGAAGGCGAGGGCGCCTTCTACGGGCCCAAGATCGATTTTCACATCCGCGATGCGCTCAAACGCTCGTGGCAGTGCGGCACGATTCAACTCGATTTTTCCATGCCCGAGCGCTTCGGGCTCTCCTATGCGGGGGCGGATGGGCAGCGGCATACTCCGGTCATGATCCACCGGGCCTGCTACGGCAGCGTCGAGCGCTTTCTGGGAATTCTCGTCGAGCACTACGCCGGCGCTTTTCCTTTCTGGCTGGCGCCGTGTCAGGTACGCATCCTGCCGATCAGCGAGAAGTTCAACGCGTATGCGCGGGAGGTGAATGCCGCCTTGAGCGAGCATGGCGTGCGCTCGGACGTCAACGCCAAGGACGAGCGTGTGGGCTACAAGATCCGCGAGGCGAGCCTGCAGAAGATTCCGTACGTGCTGGTGGTGGGCGAAAAGGAAGTCTCGGCGAAAACCGTGAACGTTCGCTCCCGCGACGGGGGTGAGCTCGGGGCCATGGGCCTGGACGCTTTCATCGCTTCGCTCGCCCGGCCCCGAGGGGCCCCCTGCGCGCCTGGCCTGGCAACCGAACCCGCTCCCGCGCTAGAGACGGTCTCCTAGCCCTCCTAGCCCCCTTCGAACGCTGGCAAGCGGAGCCTGGGGACAGCACGCCGCAAGGTTTGCTACATTAGGGGCCCCCTTGGCTCCAACTGAAAGCCCGTGAGCGCCAACCCTCCAAAGAAATGCCCGAAGTGCGGCGCCGAGCTGGTTGCGGACCCCCGCTTCTGCCACGTGTGCGGGCAGTCGGTGGTGGCACCCGTCGAGGTTCGCGGCGGCGCCGCGATGGCCAAGAAGACCATGCTGGGAATGCCTGCCTATTCCGCTGTCGGAGCGAAGGGGCTGGATCAGCAGGGACCAACCGCAGATGCGGCGTCCGCGCAGCGAGAGGCTGCGCAGACGGGGCCGGGCACGATCGCAGGCGTTCCCGCGCCGGGCCAGGCCGCCCGGCCCATGCCGCCCCCGCCGGCAGGGGCGGCGCCGGCTCCTGCTGGTCCACGCACCCAGAAGACCATGCTGGGGCTGCCCGCGGCCATGCCGCAGGCTGGCGGGGCGACCGGGAAGCCGGTCGATCCCGTGCCGCCGCAGGCCGAGGACCCGCTCGCCTATGCTTCCACCGAGCTCGAGCTGCACAGCCCAGTGTCTCCTCCCAGCGCGCGGGCCCGGGTCCAGGCTCAGCCGGAGCGCACGGCACAACCATCGGAGCGAGCGCAGCCATCGGACCAAGCACAGCCATCGGAGCCAGGCGGAGGCAGTCGCCCTGCCGTGGCTCGACCCGCGGCGCCGTCTGCCATGCAGGGCGCCGACGACGCCTACGAGGTGAAGACGAGGCGGGGCAAATCAGGAGGACGTGCCGCGCTGCTGCTGGTGCTGGCGGTAGCAGGCGGGCTTGCTGCGTGGTGGTTCGTGGGGCGTTCCCCTACCCAGCTGCAGGTGAGCCTCTCCCAACACAATGGGCAAGAGCAGCTGCATGTTACGGTCACCAACGCCGCACCAGGCACGAGGGTTCGCCTCGACGGTCAAGAACGGGAGCTCAAGGGCGGGCGGGCCTCGTTCGAGGCCGGCCTGGATACCCTCCGAGTTGGGGACAATGCGCTAAAGCTCGACGTGACTACTGCGGCAGGCGAGACCCGCACGCACAGCCACACCCTAACGGTGCCTCATCGTGTGCTCGTGCAGCTTGCCCCCCTTGCGAGCGAGCAGCCCGCGCTGGAAGTGATGGTGCAAGCTCGAATGGGGACCAAGGTCAGCGTGGCCGGCAAACCGCTGCAGCTCGACTCGCGGGGCCAGGTTGCCTATCGCCACCCGGTCGAAGCGACCGAAACCGGCGATCAAGAGGTCCAGGTAAACATCCCGTACGAGCTCTTGTTGCCTGACGGCAGCAGCGTCCGCGGCAAGGTCTCGAGGACGATTCCTCGTGTTTCGCTGGAGATCGAGCGCCCGGATTCCGAAGTATGGACCGATGCCAGTCACGTCATGGTAGTCGGGTCCGTGGGGTCTGCGACGCAGGTCCGCGTCCATGACAAGCCGGCGCAGGTTCGTGACGGACGCTTCAGCCTGAACTATCCCCTGCCCCAGCGCGGAGACTACACCCTGGTTGTCGTTGCACGCTCGTCCGAGGCGGCGCCGCGGCACAAGACCCTGAAGGTCCACCGGGTGCGAGACCTCAGGGCCAGTGCAGCTCGTTATGCAGCGGACGCCAAGCTCGGCTACGCGATGTTGTCCAAGGATCCCGAAGGGCATCGTGGCGAGAAAGTGGCCTTCGAGGGGCTGGTGTACAACGTGGACAGCCGCGAGGGCACCAGCCTGCAGATCCACGTCGGCACCTGCCCGGTCAAGGGAGGCTGCCCACTTTGGGTGAGCTACTGGTCCGCGAAGGCCATCGCACCACGCAGCTGGGTGCGCGTGGCGGGGTTGGCGAGCGGAGTGCAACCGGTCCGCTCCGATACCGCCGGCCTGCAGTCCGTGCCCAGCGTACGAGCCGCGTTCGTCTTCGTATCCGCGCGCCGCAGCGCAGCGTCCAGGAGAGGGGGTGCCAAGTCCAAGCGCCCCCGGCGACGACGCGAGCACACGCCCGCCTCCGGGCCGGTCATGCCCGAATGACCTCCGAAGGGCAGCCAGCTGGCCAACCTGCTGCTTGCGGCTTGGGGCCCGCGGGAGAATAGCTCGATCGGCTGCGTCCGTGCAGGGCGGCGCGCTCGCGGCTTTCGTCATCGCAAGAATCCTCGGGCGGGTCCCATGCACACGAATGAGCTGCACTACGACCTACCTCCCGAGCTGATTGCACAGGTTCCGCTAGCAGAGCGCGACGCGGCGCGATTGCTGTGCGTGGATGCGGCGCGTGCCAGGTTCGAACACCGCAGCGTGCGGGAGCTGGCGAAACTGGTACCACCCTCGTTGTGGGTGCTCAACGATACCAAGGTGATTCCCGCCCGGCTCATCGGTCACAAGTCCACGGGAGGACGCGTCGAGTTGCTGCTGCTCGATCGCGAAGACGCGATCCCTGGCGAGGAGCGCTGGACGGCCCTGGGCAGCTCATCGAGAGGTTTCAGGCCAGGCACGGAGATCGAACTGCTGAACGGGTTGCTTCGGGCCCGAGTTCGGGACGTCCGGCGCGGGCGCTTGCGGGTCCTCTTCACTGCCAGGCAGGACGCCGGACCAGTACGCGTGCTGATCGAACGCGCCGGTCTGTTGCCGCTGCCGCCCTACATCAGGCGCTCGGCCAATGCCCAAGACGCCGCCCGCTACCAGACCGTGTACGCGAACCAACCCGGCGCGGTGGCGGCGCCCACGGCCGGCCTGCATCTCACCGAGAGGCTTCTGGCGGCTCTGCTGGAGCACGGCCACCGCATCGCTCGCATCACCTTGCACGTCGGACCGGGTACCTTCACGCCGGTGCACGAAGCCGAGCTCGAAGAGCACACGATGCATGAGGAGCGCTACGAGCTCAGCGAGCACACGGCCGAGTCGGTTCAGGCCGCCAAGCGCGAAGGCATGCCGGTGCTCGCGGTAGGCACGACCGTGGTGCGCACGCTGGAGGCGGCGGCGGCCGGCAAATCGGCCGTGAGCCCGGGAACGGGAAGCACCGCTCTGTTCATCTACCCGCCCTACCGTTTTCGTGTGGTCGATAGCCTGCTCACCAACTTCCACCTGCCGCGCTCCACGCTCTTGGCGCTGGTGATGGCCTTTGGCGGTGTAGATCTGGTGCGGAGTGCCTATGCGGAGGCGATCGAAGCACGGTATCGCTTCTTCAGCTACGGCGACGCCATGCTGCTGCACAGGAGTGTGTGAACGCCTTGAAGCTGCCCACCACAGGTTTCGAGTTCGTCGTAGAGGGATGGGACTCGCGAGCGCGCCGTGGCCGATTCACCACACCTCGCGGTGGGCTCGAAACACCGGCTTTCCTGCCGGTTGGAACGCAGGCCAGCGTCAAGTCACAGACGCCGAACGAAGTGGCAGCCACCGGCGCCCGCATGGTGCTGGCAAACACCTACCACCTGATGCTCAGGCCAGGGGCCGACGTGATCGAGGATCTTGGCGGCGTTCACCAATTCATGAGCTGGCCCCACGCGGTGTTGACCGACAGCGGGGGATACCAGGTATTCTCGCTTGCCAAGCTGCGCGACATCGATCACGACGGCGTGCGCTTCCGCTCCCATCACGACGGGACCCGCCACGAGCTGACCCCAGAGAGGGCGATGAGCATTCAGGCTCAGCTCGGCTCCGATGTAGCGATGGTGCTGGACGATTGCCCCCCTGGCGGAGCGGATCGCGCCCGCGTCGTGCGTGCTGTCGAGCGTAGCACCCGATGGGCGGAGCGTTGCCTCGACGCTCCCAAGCCCCAGCAGCAGGCGCGCTTCGGAATCGTGCAGGGAGGCACGCTGGTCGACCTGCGCCTGCGTCACATCGAGACCTTGTCCGCCATGCCCTTTGACGGCCTCGCGCTAGGCGGCTTCTCGGTGGGCGAAGGAATCGACGCCATGCGCAAGACCCTGCAGGAGGTGGCTTTGGCGTTGCCATCGGAGCGACCGCGCTACCTGATGGGCGTGGGCAAGCCCCAGGATCTTGTTCATGCGATCTCGTTGGGGCTCGATCTCTTCGATTGCGTCTTGCCGACGCGTAACGCACGCAACGGTCAGGCACTCACCTGGCAGGGACGCGTCAACCTTCGACAGTCGCGGCACCGCCAAGACGCCCGTCCCCTGGACCGCCGCTGCCGGTGTCCGACCTGCACCGGCTATACGCGCGCCTACCTGCACCACCTCGTACGCTGCCACGAGATCCTGGGTCCCCGATTGCTGACGCAGCACAACCTGAGTTTTTACGCGGAGCTCATGAGCGAAGCGCGTGAAGCCATCCGCGCCCGGCGCTACGCAGACTTCGCGTTCGAAACCACGCGCCGCATGGCCGCCCTTGACGAAGTCGCCGGCGGCTGAGCGGTAGCCGTTCAGGCCCCAGAAAATCGGCTTTTCAGGCGCTCTTGTGGCCGAGTGCGCCCGCAGGAATCGCCCGAGCATTGCCTGGGCTGCGGTTCGGATCAGAGGCAGCGCAGGGCGGCGACGAGGACGTAAACCGCCCAGAAGAACGCCTGGGAAGCCGTCGTCGAAGGACCCCGTGACCGGTTGCGCCGAGCGGGGTTGGCGCCAAGCGGGCGCCTCGTGCTAGGCAAGAGCCCATGTTCCGCACGCCGGCGGTCCTGCTCGTGCTGCAGCTGACTCAGCTTGGCGTCCCCGCTCTTGCCAGCGCCTTCTGCCGCCTCATGGTCGGCTCCCAGGTGGCGGCGCCGGGCTGTGATGGCACCTCCACAGGCATTCCGCTAGCTTGGCAACGGCGCTGCATGTCGTACTCCGTGTCCGAGCCCAAGGGTGGATTGACCTTTTCGCAAGCTCGCACGGTCATCGAAGCGTCGTTTCAAAGCTGGCAAGACGTCACCTGCGACGGGGGGCACAAGACGGGCATCGAGATCGTGGAGTTTCCCTCACCACCCCAACCCGTGGCGTGCAGGGAGCCGGAACACAACGTCGACGGCCTCAACGCCAACGCCATCCTTTTCGTGGACGACTGGTCGAGGCGCGGCAACGGTTCCAACGCCTTTGGCCTGACCTTCGTATGGCACAACACGACCAACGGTGAAATCGTCGACGCCGACATGGAGCTCAACGATGCGCGCCAAGACAGACTCGCGGTATGTCCGGATACGGGCTGCCCATCGGGTACGGTCGACCTTCAGAACGTCGTCACCCACGAGGCCGGCCACTTCCTCGGCCTGGGCCATTCCCAGTTCAGCCGTGCGACCATGGCGTTCCAGGCCACCGGCGGGGAGATCACCAAGCGCACCCTGGCGGACGACGATCGATTGGGCCTGTGCACGATCTACAAGCCCGGCACGCTGCCGGCCGAGTGCGACTTCATGCCCGTCAACGGCTGGGCTGCCGAGTGCGGCGTGCCGCTGGCCGGCGGCTGCGGTTGCAGTCTTCCCGGGAGCCGAATTCCTCTTCGCCTTCCATGGACCGCGCTGGCGCTGGGCCTCGCGGCGGTCTTCATAGCGCGCACGCGACGCCAGAGGCGCCGGGTCAAAATGGCTTTGCAGGATCGGAGTTGACATGGAAGGGCTATTCTGACGCGACACCAAAGGAGCAGCAGATGGTGGTAGTCAAGCGAGCACTCATCTCGGTCACAGACAAGAGCGGCGTGGTTGAATTCGCGGGACGGTTAGCGGCCACAGGCACGGAAATCCTGTCGACCGGCGGTACCGGGCGGGCGCTGCGCCAGGCAGGCGTTCCAGTGACCGAGGTCTCTGCGTACACCGATAGCCCGGAGATCATGGACGGGCGCGTCAAGACCCTGCACCCGCGCGTGCATGGCGGCATCCTGATGCGTTCCGAGCGGGAGGACGAGCATGCGCTCTCGGGCATCGGCGGCAAGCCCATCGACCTGGTAGCGGTGAACCTCTACCCGTTTGAGGCCACGGTGGCTCGAGGGGCTCCCCCAGACGAGATCGTCGACAATATCGATATTGGTGGTCCCGCCATGATCCGCTCGGCCGCCAAGAACTCCGCACGCGTTACGGTCGTCGTCGATCCGGCTGACTACTCGCAGATCGCCGAGCTCGCCAGCGGCGGTGCAAGCCCCGACGCTTCGCTGCGCGCAAGGCTCGCGGCCAAGGCCTTTGCCCACACGGCCGCCTACGACAGCGCGATCGCCGACTACCTTGCGGCCCGGACCGGGGAGGACACACCGGGACGCTTCCCGGCTACGCTGCGACTCAGCTTGCACAAGGCCTCCGAGTTGCGCTACGGAGAGAATCCCCACCAGCGCGCAGCCTTCTACGTAGAACGCAACGCTGCCCCAGGCTGCCTGGCCAGCAGTCAGAGTCTGGGGGCTGGTGGCAAGGAGCTGTCGTTCAACAACCTGGTGGACTGCGAGGCTGCCTTGGATGCGGTGCTCGAGTTCGAGCGCCCGGCGGCAGTCCTGGTCAAGCACACGAACCCGTGCGGAGTGGCACTTGCCGAGACGCTGGACGAGGCTTACCGGACCGCGCGGGAAGCGGATCCGCTGAGCGCATTCGGGGGCATCGTTGCGCTCAACCGAGGCGTGGACGAGACTACCGCACGCGTGTTGGCCGAGACGTTCCTCGAATGCGTGATCGCGCCGGCCTACGACGAGGCAGCACTCGGTGTCCTGCGCCGCAAGAAGAGCCTGCGCCTGCTGGCCACCGGGCAGCGGCTCCCGGCCGAGCACCAGGCCTTGCAGGTCAAGCGTGTGGGAGGCGGCCTGCTGCTGCAGGATCGCGACGCCAGCGCGGCGAGCGACCTTCAATCGGCCCGCGTAGCAACGGAGCGCGAGCCGAACGCGAGCGAGCGCGCAGCGCTGGACTTCGCGTGGCGCGTCTGCAAGCACGTCAAATCCAACGCTATTGTGTTGGCGAAGGGCCTGTGCACCGTCGGTGTGGGCGCTGGCCAAATGTCGCGTGTGGACAGCGTCCAGATCGCGACCAAGAAGGCCGCCGAGCGGGCTGCCGGCAGCGTCCTGGCTTCCGACGCGTTCTTTCCCTTTCCCGACGGCGTGCAGGCCGCGGCCGCGGCGGGCGTAACGGCCGTGGTCCAACCCGGCGGCTCCAAGAAGGACTCCGACGTCATAGCGGCCGCCAACCAAGCGGGCATGGCGATGCTTCTAACCGGAGTGCGTCACTTCCGGCACTAAGTCCTAAGAGCCCGTCCAGGGAAAGGTGCGCTGGGTCAATGATCTCGGCTGCCGGATAGCTGGGCCGCGGTCCGAAGCTGCGCTTTCTTGGGGGCTCGATCAAAGGTCTGCCTGGGCGTTTCCGTTCGTTCGAGGTTGTTTCCGGTGGGCTGGGCGGATCGGTAGCTCCAGGGTGAAGGAGGCTCCCCTGCCTACTCCCATACTTTGGCAACTGAGGGCTCCCCCCATGGCTTTGGCGGCATTGGACGCGTTGTGCAGCCCAAACCCGTGCCCATTTTCCTTGGTAGTGAAGCCCTGGCTGAACACCTGCTGTTTGTCCCCGGTCGATATACCGGCGCCGTTGTCGATTACCCGGATCAGAAACCGATCTTTCCCATGGAGTCCAGTGTCGATTCGAACCTGCCTCCCGCTCTTCACGGGCTCGAGCGCGTCCTTCGCATTCGACAGCAGGTTTACCAGAATCTGAAGAACCCGATGACGGTCGACGGTAACCTCTGTATCCCCATTTCCGGTGCGAAGGAACTGTATCCGATGATGATCGTACGTGGAACCTAGCAGGATGGTCGCTTCGTCCACCAGTCGTCCGATGGTACAGTCTTCTAACAACACGCCGCCGGTCGCATGCTCCTGTTGTTTGGCGATGATGGCACCGACGTGTTTGACACGCTGCTGCAGGTGCCGGCTTTCGGCGACTAGCTGCTGTTGCTCTTCCTCGAGCTTGTGTCCGAGCTTCAAGAGATAGGACAAAACCTTCCTTCCGTGCTCATCGTGGTGTAGGGGCTTGGAAAGATCGTCCGTGCGCGACTCGAGCAGCTCGACGGTCTTTCGCACCTGCTTGATTCGTGATGCTCGGAGCCGGTCCATCAGGATCCCGGCGGACACGTTGATGCCGTTCAGCACGTTGCCAACGTTGTGCAGCACACCGGTGGCGATGTCCGCCATGCCAGCCTGGCGCGATGCCCTGACGTATTCGTCGTTCAGCGCCCGCAGCTTCTGCTCGGCGCGCCTGCTCTGCGTTAGATCGCGCACAAGCAATACACTGACGTCCTGCAGCTCGGATGCACTGCTTACGGCGACTTCGACGGGGAAACTCGTGCCGCACTTGCGCACAGCCACCGCTTCGGCTCGCGCCGCGACTTCATTGGTTGCGCCTGCCTCGCGGTCGAGCCGCGGTAGCGCCGGGGATGATCCATCCTGACACGCGAAGAGGGCGCATGCCTCGAGGCCCACCACCTCCTCGCGGGTGTAGCCCCACATCGAGGACGCGCTCTTGTTGAAGCCGACAATGCGCCGGCGACCGTCGATCGTGACCACGGCATCACCCATGTTGTGAATCACCGCCTGGCTGAGCTGCTGGCTCCTCTTGAAATCAAGGGTTCGCGCCTCGACGGTGCCTTCAAGCTCGCGCGTCCAGCGGCGAGACCGTGAGAGAATCAGCCCGAACACCAGAAGCGCCAAGCCGGATACCGTTCCCAGTATCCAAAGCGTGCTCCGTGTGCTGCCCTGGGCCAGGGTTCGCGCGTACCCGACCGGATAGCGAATCTCGAGCACACCCCGGAGGTCGCCTTCCTGCCAATCTCGCTTCGGAGTGTCGGGATGCGCATTGTGGCAGCCGACGCACGCTTCCCTCATGCGATCGGCGGTAGCGTATCGAAGCACGTAACGGCCGTCCTTGTTTTCCATCCGGTAGAACGGTTCATCAGGGCGCTGAGAAAGAGAACGCCAGGCATCGCGGGCGAAGCGGTCTCGGAGGCCGCCGCGGTCTTGCCGCCATGGGAAGGGGTAGGGGCTGTACAGCGCCGCCTGACTTCCCGAGTCGCCCTGTCCCAACTTCCCGGCGAGCAGCATGCTCAAGGTCGCGGGAAGAGGTATGGCTCCCTTGTGCGCGCGGTAGTCGTGGGTGACGCGGACGCCATGTCCTCGGGCCGCCTCGACGACTTCGCTGGCGTACAACGTTCTGAACTCCCTGATGGCTGTCGAGTACACGTCCGCATGCTGAAGGGCCGTCTGCCTGACGAGCGCCTGCTGGCTTCTGGCGAGATGGACGTAGATGACAGCGATGCCTGATGCGAATAGGAGAGATGCAACGAGCAGCGTCTGCCTGACGCTCTGCCTCAAGGCTGCATCCACAGCAGGAAGAAGCCCGCGGATGCCCTTGCCGGAACGCCGGCCGCTGTTGGGATCAGACGACACGCTCCACCTGCCCTAGCCGTGCGTACGGTCCGTTCCTGATCCCCTAAAGGCCGGAGCGCCCGCTTTGGCTGCAGGGACCCAGTTCAACGTAGTTCAACGATGGCGCACCGCGCCGATGTTGACAGTGCGGGAGCAGCCACCGCATTTGCCGAAATGCCCTACATGTACCGGCCACGGCGGGGCCACCCACGGTATCTCGCTCCGATCCAGGCGCCCGCGCTCAGCCCATGAATGCCACTGCAGCCCCAGCGCGGATCCTGCTAATCGACGACAACCGCTCCGTTCATGACGATTATCGCAAGGTCCTCGACCTGCCCGGGCACGACGCGGAGCTGGCGCAGCTGGAGCGAGATCTCTTTGGTCACCCGACGCGTGCCAGCAGCCCGGCCGGCTTCGACGTGGTTTCGGCCTACCAGGGCAACGAGGGGCTGACCCTCGTCGAGCGAGCGGCCCGAGAGCGCAAACCGTATTCGCTCGCGTTCGTCGACATGAGAATGCCCCCTGGCTGGGACGGTCTGGAAACCATCACGCACTTGTGGACGGTCGACCCCCACCTCGAAGTGGTCATCTGTACCGCCTACTCCGACACGTCGTGGTCCAAGATCGTGGATCGCGTGGGTAGCACCGATCAACTCGTGCTCCTGAAGAAGCCCTTCGACAGTGTCGAGGTGGTCCAGCTCGCACATGCGCTTACTCGGAAACGGTCTCTTCGCCACGAGCTTCAGGAGCGCTTCCAGTCACTGGACGAGCTGGTTAGGGAGCGCACAGCCGAGCTGCAGGCCGCCAACACAAGACTGCACAAGGAGACCGAAAACCGCGAGCGCATGGAGGCAGACCTGCGCTTGGCACAAAAGCTCGAGAGCATCGGACAGCTCGCCGCCGGAGTGGCACACGAGATCAATACTCCCGCGCAGTACGTGGGCGATAACATCTCCTTCCTGAGCGATGCCTTCGCCGACATCGAGCGCATGCTTGCCGCCTTTGAAGCGCTACGCGCCGAGGTGGCGCAGACTGGTGCACACAGCGACATGTGCGAGGACCTGAAGGCGCTGCAGCAAGAGATCGACCTCGATTACCTGCGTGCCGAGATGCCAAGAGCCGCGAAGCAGTCGGCGGAGGGAATCGGTCACATTGCAGGAATCGTGCTGGCCATGAAGAGCTTCTCTCACGTAGGCACGGAGAAGAAGACGCAAGTCAACCTCGCAGATGCCATTTCAAGCGTCGTCACGGTCAGTCGCAACGAGTGGAAGTACGTCGCCGAGATGGTTCTGGATCTGGATCCGGCGCTGCCGCCGGTCCCATGCCTGTTGAGCGAGATCAACCAAGTGCTGTTGAACTTGGTTGTCAACGCCGCCCATGCCGTTGCGGACGTAGTCGGCGACGGGTCCAACGCCAAGGGCGAGATTCACATCAGCGCGCGTGCGATCGATGGCAGCGCGGAAATACGCGTCCGCGACACCGGCACAGGCATTCCATGTGACGTGCAAGACCGAGTCTTCGATCCCTTCTTCACAACCAAGGAGGTAGGGCGCGGCACAGGCCAAGGTCTCGCCATCTGTCGTGCCGTGGTCGTGAACAAACATGCCGGGTCGCTGAGATTCGAAACGGAACCTGGCCGAGGCACAACGTTCGTCCTTCGGCTTCCTCTCGAACCCGGCGGCGCCCCCTCGTCCTCGTCGTCGTCTGACGACCTGTCTGGGGCAAGTCCATAGGAGGTGCTGCTGCCGAGCTCGCTGCGGTTGCTACGGGCCTACGGGACAATCGGACACGCCGTAGCCGGGTGTTCAAGCCTTGCGGGCGAGTCGCGAGCAGCTTGGCGCCGCGCTTGCCGTCGGCCGGGCGATCGATAACGATCTGTTGCGTCTTTGGGCAAGTCTCGTCCAAGCTCAGGCCACATGTTCGCACACACATACCATCAGGCGCGGGCAGGCTTCGAACAGGACCTTGCGTCGCTGGCTCGCAAGCTTGGTCGCGAACCCATCCGCCAGCGCACCCAAGTCCAGTCGGAGCTCGATCTGTCGATCGACACAGCAGAGTTCGTCCCCGACTCGTGCCAGCGCGCCTTTGTCTGCATCAGCGGTACGCACGGAGTCGAGGGCTACATGGGATCGGCCATTCAGCGCTCGCTCATGCTGGGAGTCCTTGGCCGGCTCGATCTGCGAACCGCCGGCGTGATCTTGGTGCATGCGCTCAACCCATGGGGCTTTCACCATCGCTGCCGAGTCAACGAGGATAACGTCGATCTGAATCGCAACTTCGAACCCGACGGTGTGCGTCTGTACGGCACCCTCTCGCCCGCCTACGACCAAATCGCAGCTGCGCTTCAGCCCGGCGGGGCCTGCGGCCCGGGTCCGCTTGCCGACGTGCGTTTTGCGGCTCGGATGCTGGCAGCTGCTGCGCGCCGAGGGCCGGGCGCGGTTCGTGCCGCGGCGCTCCAGGGCCAATACACCCACCCGAAAGGGCTGTTCTATGGTGGTTCCGCTTTGACGGGCGAAGCTCGCTGCTTCAGCAACCTCTACGAGGCCATCAAGGACAGGTACGTGGAGATTCTACTGATCGACCTTCACACGGGCTACGGCGAACGCGGCCGCGTATACGCTCTGTTCGCGGGGGCCGACAGTCCCTCGCTGCGCCGGATGACTGCCGGCGGCATCCGGGATCGGTACGGTAGGGACAAGAGCTATAGCGCGCGGGGTGAGCTCGTCGCCTACTGTCGCACGACGGTCAAACGCAAGCATCCAGACCGCATCTTCAACGGAATGGTCTTGGAGCTCGGCACGCACGGGCTGGGCCTGGCGCAGCAGCTTTACGATCTTCGCACCATGGTGTTGGAGAACCAGGCGCGCCTGCACGGCGCGATCGATCCCGAAGCGGAACGCGCCGTAAAGCAGCGCTTCTCGGAGCTGTTCTACCCCTCAAGCTCCGCTTGGCGCACTCAGACGCTCGATGCTGCGGTAGGCACGATAGAGACGATGCTGAATCAACGCACGTTCGTGCGCTAGCCCGCTCTTCAACCCTATGATACGGCTGCTGCTCGGTGAGGGTGCCCGGCAACAGCAGCACGCGTATCTCTAGATACGGAGCCGCGCTGTGGATACGGAGCCGCGCTGTGGATACGGAGCCGCGCTGTAAGCCGGGCGACGGGAGTGAGTTTTGGAAAGGGCACAAACTAGGCCATTGAAGCCGTACGGCTTTTGCGGCGAATGAGCCAGAAACTGGCGAGTACTGCGATGGCAAGCAGCACGAGCGCCGATCCGAGGTTGCCCTTGATGAAATATCCGGTTGCGAAGAGCGTTCCGTAGACCAGGGCACAGCCGATGGCCATGTTCAGCAGGCCTCCCGGTACGTCCCAGGCGGCGTCTGGGCGCCGATCCTCGGGTGGCAGCTCGCGCTCGACCGTGCGCCAGCCGGGACCGCCGGGACGCACCTTGCGACAGAAGGCAGCGAGCCTGGTGCGCTCGGTGGGGGGGGCGATAAAGGCAGCAAGCAGCCACGAGACGGTCGTGATCGAAACACCGACCAGCAGCTGCACGTGCGGCGGCAGCGCGGAGTCGCCGAGCTGGAAGTAGACGGCTATCGCGAAGGACACCACCATCGCGGTGATCTCACTCGCCGCATTCACGCGCCACCAAAACCAACGCATGATGAACAGGAGCCCGGTTCCCGCGCCGATCTGAAGCAGGATTTGGAAGGCCTGAAGGGCGCTATGCAGGTAAAGGGCCAGGCAAGCCGTGACGAGCATGAGCAGCGCTGTGCTGACGCGGCCGAGCAGCACGAGCGCTCGCTCGCTCGCTTCGGGGCGCAGAAAACGCAGGTAGAAGTCGTTGACGATGTAGGAGGAGCCCCAGTTCAAATGAGTCGAGATGGTGGACATGTAGGCGGCGATCAACGAGGCCATCACGATGCCGAGCAGACCGTGAGGAAGCCGCCGCAGCATTGCCGGGTACGCTAGATCGTGATCCACGAGGTTTGCATCCAGCTCGGGAAACGCGGCGGACAGTGCCGCGAGGTCGGGGAACACCACGAGCGACGCAAGTGCCACGATGATCCAAGGCCAGGGGCGCAGCGCATAGTGGGCTATGTTGAAGAAGAGGGTCGCCGACGCGGCGTGCTCTTCGTTGCGGGCAGCCAGCATCCGCTGGGCGATGTAGCCGCCACCACCGGGCTCTGCGCCCGGGTACCACGTACTCCACCATTGCACTGCCAAAGGCATCAGAAACAGGGGCACGAACGTTTCCGGATCCGACAGGTCCGGAACGAAGTCCAATCGCCGCCGCACCATGTCGTTTTCGAGCAGTGCTTCGAGACCGCCTACTTCAGGCAGCCGCACCACGACCCATGCGGCCGCCAGCGAGCCGACCATGGCCACGACAAAGAGCGCGAAATCGGTCAAGAGCACGCTGCGCAGGCCGCCAAGCGAGCTGTAGATCACCGTGACTACCGAGGCGATGACCAGCGTTTCCAGGGGCTTGAGGCCGAGTGTCACGCTTCCTATCTTGATCGCGGCCAGGGAGACCGTGGCCATGATCATCACGTTGAAGAAGACGCCGAGGTAGATCGCGCGAAAGCCTCGCAAGAACGCGGCGGACCTTCCGCTGTAGCGCAGCTCGTAGAACTCCAGATCCGTGAGCACGCCCGAGCGGCGCCACAGCTTGGCGTACACGAACACCGTGAGCATGCCCGTCAGCAGGAAGGCCCACCACAGCCAGTTGCCCGATACCCCGTGCTTGCGCACGATGTCGGTTACCAGGTTGGGGGTGTCCGACGAGAACGTCGTGGCCACCATGGACACGCCCAGAAGCCACCAGGGCATCTGGCGACCCGACAGAAAGAACTCGCCGGCATTCTTGCCTGCACGGCGTGACGTTGCCACGCCGACCACCAGCGAAAACACGAAGAAGGCGACGACGATCGCCCAGTCCAAGGTACTCAGTATCACGGCGACGCTCCAAGCGGGGCGGGAGAGTAACACCCGCCTGCATGAAGGGCACAGCCATAAACCTAGGACCTAGGGTGCGGCAGACGCGTCTTCGGCGGCTGTAAGCGTGATCATCTGACTGCTCCCGAAGCTGACCAGCAGGCCGATGCCGGGCCGATCGAGCGGCAGGCCGAGATCGAAACGGAACACGTAGGCGTTGAGCTGGGGAAAGAGCAGGCGCAGCCCAAGACCTGCCGCATGGCGCATGCGGGCGTTGCGCAGCGTCGAGTACAGGCTGCCCGCGTCGTAGAAAAGCGCGAAGCCCGCGTGCACGGTCAGCAGAACCAAGGGGTCGGTTCGATACTCCAGGTTGAAGCGCATGCGGCTCTTGCCGACCCCGTAAAAAGCCCGCAGACCATAGCCTCTGAGGCCGTTTTCTGCACCCAGCGTAACCCAAGTGTTGTTGGTATCGTGCCGGCGTGCTTCCACTCGCGCCCGTGCTACCAGCCGTCCGAAAAACCAGGGAGGCGTGGCGCCGCGCACGGACAGGTCCAACAGCTGATTTATGGCTCGACCGTCTTCGAGACGCGCGGATCCTGCCAGTGCGAGCTCCAACAAGGCTTCGTCGGAGGCGCCTATCCAGCCGAGGAATCCGCGCACGACCATGGAGCTCGTGGATGAGCCAAAGTGACGCAGCGGAAGGCTGAGACGGGCCTGGACACTGGGACCGGTGCGCACGTTCTCGCTGCGGCCAAACGTGCCGAGGTTTCGCAGCGTGGCGAAACGGGTCAGCCACAGGCTATAGCCCAGGGAAGGGAAGACCTGTCTTCGAACCCTGGGAAAGAACCGGCCGGCAAAGGCGCGCGCCTGCCGTTGGTCGAGCTTGGGCTCGGGGAGGAAACCGACGTTGCGATCGGACAGACCCACGCCCAAGGAAACGGACTGCTTGAACCGATCGCCGCGACGCAACCCGGCGGCGGCTCCGATTTCGAGCCCTTCGTCGTCGTAGGCCACTGGAATCGCCTCCATCGCTGCAGTTGCCGGGTCGTCCCAGGTCCTCACACCGTGGCTGTCGATGTTGCGTTGGATCAGGCGGTAGGCGCTGACGTCGAGACGACAGGAAAAGCGCTGGGCAAGATTGTAGTAAGGCTTGAGCAGGCTCAACTCGACGCTGCCGCCTTCGAAGGCGTGGCTGTGCCGGTGGAAGCGCAATCCCGCGCGCTGAGACAGCAGCAACGTCCCGCCCCAGACGCGGTAGTCGAAGTAGCGCTGGCCGATCCGGTAGCTGATGGGCATCAAGCGGAAGTTTGCTGCAAACCGTTTGTTTCGACCGAGGAGATTGCGCTCGATTGCTTGAAGAAACAGTTGGTTGAAACGCGTTCCCGCTCCCGAGAATTCCTGCTCCAGCCGCAGGCTCCAAAGGTCCCTGGTCAGGACCACAACGCCGACCTGGGTGTCGCTGGCGGTTCGCACCGCGACGATCCGTACAAACGAGAAGATCCCGAGTCCACGCAGGTTGCGCATGGTTTCCTCGCTGCGAGCGTCCCGGAAGCGGCCTCCCACTGCAAACAACAACTCCCGCCGGACCATGGACTCGCGGGTTATCCAGTGCAACGCGTTGAGGAACGTGGGCCAAGGCTCGTCTGTGGTCAGCACGTCGCGGGTGAAGACGCGAACGAACGCGATCAGCTTGCCTTCCGGGCGGGGATGGCGCTCGAAGCCCTCGTCGTGGAGCAACCTGGCTAAACGCCGGTCCTCATAGGTTGGATCCAGGGCTCGGGCTTGCGCGGTGAGCAGTAGGGCTGCTGCCAGCAACAAGATCGCGCCGCGCGCTAGTTCCTGTCCAGCCATAGCCGCTTACGTCCTCGAACTAGCGCTGCTATTCCTGCGGGCAGTGTCGATTCCAACCGCATGCCTGCGGGCGCGCTGGCTCTGGCGGGCCCTTAGCAGGGCTCGGCCAAGCGTTCGTAGCGCATATTGCGTCTGGCCACCTTGAACCCGGCAGCGCGGGCGTGACGCTCGATTTGCTGCGCGTCCATGGCGAACGTGGTTCCTGCGGAGGAAACCACGTTCTCTTCGAACATGACGCTTCCCATATCGTTGGCGCCGAAGCGCAGCGCTAGCTGGCCTATGCCAGGACCCTGCGTGACCCAGGAGGATTGGATATTGCTGACGTTGTCCAGTACGAGGCGGGCGAGAGCCTGCGTCCGCAAGTAGAGCACCGTGCCCGTTTCGCCCGCGACGGCGCGCGTGCCTTGCTCGTGCTGGTAGTCCCAGCAGATGAACGCGGTGAATCCCTCGGTTTCGTCCTGCAGTTGGCGGATCTTCAGAAGATGCAGTACGCGGTCCGCCAGTGTGTCCGCAGTGCCGAACATCATGGTAGCCGTGCTTCGCATGCCGAGGTGGTGCGCGCTGCGCATGACTTCGAGCCACTCGAGGCTGGTGCACTTCGCCGCCGCGATCTTGCGGCGGACGCGGTCCGTAAGCACTTCGGCGCCACCGCCGGGCAGGGAATCCATGCCAGCCGCGCGCAGGCGCTTGAGCACCTCCTCAACGGGCAGATCCTCGAGGCGCGCCAGATGCAGAATCTCCTCGGGGCTCAGTGCGTGCAAGGCGATCGGAAACTTCCGCTTCATCCAGCGAAACAGGTCCTCGTACCATTCGAGATGCAGCTCGGGGTTGAGCCCTCCCTGCAACAGAATCTGAACTCCGCCGGCATCCACGGTTTCGCGAATCTTGCTGGCAAGCTCGTCACGCGACAAGACATAGCCCTCGCGGTGGTTGACGGGGCGATAGAACGCGCAGAAGCGGCAGGAGGTCGTACACACGTTGGTGTAGTTGATGTTGCGGTCGACGATGTAGGTGACCACGTTGTCCGGATGCAGCTGTCGGCGCCGCCGATCCGCGGCCCACCCCAGCTCGTGGGTAGTGGCGTCGCGTCCCAGGGCCATTGCGTCTTCGAAGGACAGGCGCCCCCCGCGAGCGCCCCGTTCGAGCAGACCATCGAGCGATGCACGGGTGTCGCCTGCGCGCGTCCGTGCCTCTCGATGGTTCGGTTGCGACAGACCGTTTCCGCGACGCTGTCCTCCGGTGGCTTGCTTCCGTTTGCCAACGAACGTGAGCTCACACGGGGGAAGCAAGCCTGCCTCGGCCGCGCGTTCGAGGAACTCGCGGGCTCCGGCGAGTGCGGAATCGTCGAGCTCGTAACGCACGCCTTCGGTCAAGTAGCGCAGGTAACCACCCGCGTCGCCACCGTGTTCCCGAGCCCAGGCTTCTGCAATCGAGCCTCTTGCATTCAGGCCCGCAGCGAGGGAGGCTTCGAGAAGCAGCACATCGCCACGCTGCAGGAGGCCGGGGCGCGCCGCCCAAGCTGCAAAGACGAAGGGCAAACCGGTCCACTTTGTCCAGGCTTCGCCCAGGTCGAGTTGGTAGGGAAAGCGCTGCCGCTGAGCCAGCGCCGCATCTCCGATCAGCAGCCCGCCGGTGCGGCCACCGATACGCTCCGGGATGTCCTGGGGGGCATGAATCCAGCACCTGGGCTCACCGCCGCGCCTGAGCCGCCGGGCCACGAGGCGAGCCAGGGTTACGCTGGTGCGGCTGGAGGAATCGAGCAGCAGCGTGTCGAGCTCCTCGAGGGGGCGCTCCCCGAGCACGAGCACCGAGCCCACGGCACCGTCGCAGCCGATCCCGATGCCTGGAACGAGCTCGAGCGCTCCGTGGTTGGCCAACGTGGCCGTGGGGGCCAGAGCCGCGTCCGCTTCATCTTCGAGGAGCTTGCGACTCAGCTCCGACGGTGTGGCGAGTCGCAAGCATATGCGACCTGCGCCGAGCCCCTGCAGCAGCCCGTGTAGGACCGGCTGAGCGTTGAGGTAGCTCACGCCCACGAGCCGGAGCTGTTCAGGCGCGGCCGCTTTGGGCGCGCTACCGTAACGATTCGCCACCAGCTTCTTGCGTGGCGCCGGCTCGCGGGTTTGCAAGGGTGGCGTGCTCGACTTCTCTGGCTTGTGGTTCATGTGCCTTCGCTCGATCAAGCCCTGTCGGCAAGCCGCAAGGCTCGGCTCGGGAGGTGCCGTTCTCTGACCTTGCGGGCGGCTTCGGGTGGCTTGGGTGACAGCTCCTCGATCACGTCGTACAGTGTGCCGCGCTCGATTGGCACGCGTCCCGCCTCGCGAATCAGTCGTATGAGCTCGTCGCGCGTGAGGGCCATGGGCGCGGTGCTTCCGGCGGCATGGTAGATGGTTTCGTGAACGATCGTGCCGTCCAGATCGTCTGCCCCGAAGCGGAGTGCCACCTGCGCTGTGGGCACCGTCAACGAGACCCAATACGCCTTGATGTGAGGGATGTTGTCGAGCAGCAGGCGGCTGACCGCCATCGTGCGCAGATCGTCGATCGCGGTAGGCTCTGGCAGACGCTTCAAGCTGTTGTTTTCATTGTGGAAAGCAAGTGGAACGAAACACTGGAATCCGCCGGAGCGATCCTGCTGCTCGCGCAGGCGCAGCAGATGGTCGACTCGGTGCTCGAAGGTCTCGACGTGTCCATAGAGCATCGTGCAGTTGCTGGCGATGCCCAGTTGGTGGGCCGTGTCATGTACGGCCAGGTACTGGCCGGCGTCGGCTTTGTCTCGGGCGATGCGCTGGCGCACGTCGGGGTGGAAGATCTCGGCCCCGCCACCGGGCAGCGAGCCCAAGCCGGCGTCGCGCAGGCGTTTCAGCACCTCGCTGTAGGTCATGTGGAACTTCTGCGCGAAGTAGTGGATCTCGACCGCGGTGAAGCATTTCAGGTGGATCGACGGACGCACGCGCTTGAAACCCCGAAGCAGGTCTTCGTACCACTCGAACGGCAAACCGGGGTGTAAGCCGTTGACCATGTGCAGCTCGGTCAGGCCCGGGTCGGGGTGAGCCTCGAGAGCCTCCCGCGCTTGTGCGAGGGTCGTGGTATGGGCGCCCGCAGCCCCTTCTTCGAGCTTGGCAAACGCGCAGAAGCGGCAGGAAGCCTCGCACACATTGGTGGCCTCGAAGCGCATGTTCACGTTGAAATAGGTGCGATCCCCATGCAGCCGCTCCCGCATTTCGTTTGCCAGGGACCCCACGGCGAGCACGTCGGGTTCCAAAAAGAGCGCCATTGCGTCGTCAAAGCACAGCCGTTCGCCTCTGCGCACCCGCGCGGCAATCCCGTCGATGCGCCCTCTCATTTCACCACCTCGCTTCGAACCGGAACGGTAGGGCTCGGCCCTGCGGTTGGTTGCAACAAGGCGGTTGGCTGCAACAAGGCGGTTGGCTGCAACAAGGCGGTTGGTTGCAACAAGGCGGTTGGTTGCAACAAGGCGGTTGCTGGCGTGGTCGAGCTCACAGTCGCTCCTCCGGCCCGCAAGGTGCGCTGTGCCAGCGTGGGCTGCGGCCCGCGCGTTCGACGAGCCCCTCCAGCTCCGCCTGGCTGCCCTGTCCCACCAGCGGAAGGCCGCCGGGCCTGCCGACTCCGCCCCACAGCACGTCTGCGCCAAAGAGCAGCGCGGTTTGGGCCAACTCGACTCCCAGCGCATTCCAGCACACCGCGATACCTCGCTTGGCCGGTACGCTGAGCCGTGCCATGGAGACCTCCACGAGGGCCTCCTGTCCAGTGATCCCACGCACGGGATCGAGATCCACTTCGACGGTGTGGGCGTCCAGCGCGCAGCTCGACGGTTCGCCACGCAGCAGAAGAACCGTGCCGCCCCGGTACCTGGCCCTGAAAGCGTCTGCCAGGGCTGCAGCAAGCAGCACGTCGCTGCGGCGCAGACGCGCGAGATCGTCGCCGCGAAGATGCTCGCCTTGTAGGATGCGACAGGCGATATCCGCGAGGTCGGCTTCCTGGATTGCACGCTCGAGCAACGGTTCCATGCGGCTTTCCTCTAGCAGGATCCTAAGGGCCCGCGGAAGAACAACTCGTGTGTTTCGGCGAGGACTGGGCACCGCCGGCGAGGCGCGACGAGGAGTATTGGGGATACTTCGAGGAGGAGCAACATAGCCAGCGGTGGCCACAACCGGCGAAATGGATGAGTGATTGTTCCGCGGGTCCAAAAGGCGTGGTCCATCGCATCGGGCTCATGAGACCGGCGGGCCTGCTCTGGTTACCGAGAATTGGAAGCTGGCGTCCCGGACCGGCGAACGGGCGCGGTCCGCGAGGTCCACAGGCGGCTGGCAGGGCCCAGAGGCGGCTGGCGGGGCCCAGACAGAGGCGGTTGGCAAGGTCGAGCGCGTCACGCATTGCCGTGGGTCGTCTTGTGGCGGCTAAGCACCTCGTAACCCCATCGCTTCTGGCTGTGCGAGAGCCCGAGGTGCACGAAGACTCGATCGATCACCGTATCGAGCAGATCTCGGATGGTCGTGGGATGGGCGTAGAACGCGGGCGAGGCAGGGATCACCAGCACGCCGAGCCGTGTCAGAGCCAGCATGTTCTCCATGTGCAGCGCCGAGTACGGGGCCTCGCGCGGCACGACGATGAGCTTGCGGCGCTCCTTGAGCACCACATCCGCGGCGCGCGTGAGCAGGTCGTCGCTGATGCCGTGCGCTACACGGGCCACGCACGACATCGAGGCCGGAATCACCACCATCGCCTCGAACCCGGCGGACCCGCTCGCGCAGGCAGCGTCGTAGTCTCGTCCTGCGAAAGTCGGCCAGCCGAGCTCTCGGGGGTGACCGTCGCACTCGTGCGCCCAGACCTGCTCGGCGGTTCTCGATAGAAGCACCTGCACCTCGTGCGACGAGCGCTGCTCTGCCAGCCGCTGCAGCATCCGCTTGGCGTACGGTGCGCCCGAGGCGCCGCTGATGCCCACCACGAGTCTCACTTGAGGCCTCCCACCAAAGAAGCCACACCGAAGGTCAGGTCGGTTTCGCAGACATCGCGGAAGCCGGCAGCCCGCATGGCTTGAGCGAATTCGCTGCGCGTGACGAAGCCCCGCATGGACCGAGCCAGATAGCCGTAGGCATGGCGGTCGCCCGAAACCAGCGCGCCCACGGCCGGCAGTACGCCCTGACCGTACAGGGCGTGAAACGCCCGGGTGGTGGCGCGCGTGGGGCGGAAGAAGTCGAGGACAACGAGGGCACCCTTCGGCTTGAGCACGCGATGTACTTCCGCCAGACCCAGCGTCGGCTGAGCGAGGTTGCGCATACCAAAGCCACAGATTGCCCCTGCGAAGCTGCGCTCTCGAAAAGGCAGCTTCTGAGCGTCCGAGATGGCGATATGGCCTCGGTCCCGGAGCTTTGCGCGGCCTCGAACCAACATGTCCCGTGCAAAGTCCGTGGCCACCACGGCACGCCCCGGCAGGCGGCGCAGCGTCAAGACGGATAGGTCCAGCGTGCCCGCACACAAGTCCAGCACGGGGCCGGGCGGCGCCCCCGCGTCGAGCCGCGCACCCAAAGCGGCCAAGGCGCGATTGCGCCAGCTGCGGTCGAGGCCGAACGAGAGCAAGCGATTGAGCAGATCGTACGTTGCGGCGATGCGATCGAACATCGAGCGGACCGCAAGCCCGTGACCCAGCGCGCGCGACTCGGAGCGTGCCTGGATGCTCGCCACCGGCAGCGCGGCTGGCGGTTGTCGCGGTACTCGTGGTGTCACACGCCTCTCGTGGCTCGAGCCCCCGCAGGGTCCGCCCTGCAGTCACCGACCGCGTCGCACTGCGGACCTTCCAGCCTTGAGCCTGAAGTCGATCGTTGCGCAGCGCAAGTCCTTGGGACGCAAGGGCCCGCGGGCGCGCGGCAACGCGGTCGCAAGGCTCGAGTTATGTTGCGGGCCCTTGGCCCCAAGATTCCCCGCCGCAAGCTTTTGATCCCGCCAGGAGATGTGATATGGAGGCGTCGCGTAGATCCTGTGGCAGACCGTGGGGTGTGGCTAACGTGATGCTCTTGGGAACGCCAGCCCGAGAAGACTCTCACGTGGCCTGCTCCAAAACCCGGAGGCTTGGAATGCATGTACGGTCGTTTGGTCGGTCCTTGGTAGCTGCGGCACTGCCGCTGCTGGCGAGCCTTGCCAGCGGGGCTCGGGCCCAGGACAACCCCGAGCTCGGTGACGTGGGTCATGCTTCTCACGACGCTTCGTCCGGTCACCAGTGGGGACCGGCCCCCAAGCCGCACGGAGATCACGCTGGACACGGATCGGGCGACCACGCAGGGGTCGTGGGCAAGTTGGGTCTCGGTTACTTCGGCCGGCAGCAATTCCTTGCCGGCACGGACGAAAACCCGCTGGAGCTTGATGTTCCGGCCCTCGGCATCCGCCACTGGACGAGCGACAAGCTCGCCATCGAGGCCGCGCTGGGGTTCGCCAACTCCGGCATCACGATGGAGGTCGGAGGAGCGAAGCAGGAGATGTCGGCAACCGTCTTCCTGCTGCACGGCGCCGTGCCCGTCGTGCTGGGTGCGTACAAGCACTTGGTCTTCGAGTTGATACCCGAGCTCAACCTGGGCTTCCTGTCCGGCTCCGGCGGTCCCATGACCGATTTGGGCGGCTTCCTGCTGCAGGTGGGCGGGCGCGTCGGCGCCGAGATGCACTTCGGTTTCGTGGACCTGCCCAGTCTTTCGCTGCAGGCCACTGCCGGGCTGCACTACGCTTCGCTGACCGCGACGGCTGAGAGCATGGGCTCGGAGGCTTCGGTCAAGCAATCCTTCCTCGGGACCGGGGTCGGGGCGGCGTCGAGCCTGGCCGTCATCTACTACTTCGCGATGTAGCTCCCCGGCCCCTGCGTGCGCAACGGTTGCGCGCGTAGCGGCTGCGACCTGGCTGCCGACAGCCGACGCTGCTCTTGACACGCCAGCGCCGGGGGCTCAAGACCGTGGGCTGAGGTGGCTCGCGTGGCGCGTCCTACCGAGGAACATCCGTATACGAGCTTTGTGCAGCGCGTGCAAAAGCCTGCTCGTTACTTGGGAGGCGAGCATGGCGAGGTGGTCAAGGACTGGGACGCCGCCGCGTGCCGCATGTGCTTGGCATTCCCGGACCTGTACGAAGTGGGGATGAGCCATCTGGGATTCAAGATCCTGTACGGCGTCTTGAACCAGCACCCCAAGCTGCTCGCCGAGCGCGCGTACGCGCCTTGGCAGGACATGGAGGCCGAGCTGCGTGCCCACCGCGAGCCCTTGCGATCGCTCGAAAGCTGGCGTGCGCTGCGGGACTTCGACGTGGTCGGCTTTTCGCTGCAATTCGAGCTCACCTTCACCAACGTGCTGCTGATGCTCGACCTTGGGGGCATTCCGCTTCGTAGCTCCGAGCGCTCGGAGCAGGACCCGCTGGTGATCGCCGGAGGGCCCACGGCCACCCACCCGGAGCCTGTCGCACCCTTCATCGACGCCTTCGTCATCGGCGACGGTGAAGCGAAGACGCCGGAGCTGTTGTTGACCTGGTCGGCGCTCACCCGGGCGGGGTTGCCGCGGCGAGAGCGCCTGATCCGGCTGGCGGCTCTCGGCGGCGTGTACGTTCCCAGCCTGTATGCAACCGAGCTCGAGCCCGAGACCGGGTTGCTCGTGGTGAGCCGGCCGGTGGTGGCCGAGGCCCCGCTGCCGATCCAGCGTGCCCTCGTAGCCGACTTGAGCGAGCATCCGTACCCGAGCGACGGGCCCGTGGCGAACAGCGAGACCGTGTTCGATCGCGTTTCGGTCGAGATCGCCCGCGGCTGCACCGAAGGCTGTCGTTTCTGCCAGGCCGGCATGATCTACCGTCCCGTGCGGGAGCGCGACCCGCAGCACATCGTGGACGTGGTGCGCCGCACCGTACGCGAAGGAGGCTACGACGAGGCCTCTCTGACCAGCCTTTCCACCGCCGACTACAGCGCTATCGCGCCGCTGGTACGCAAGGTCGCTCGCGAGCTCAAGCAGGAGAACGTCTCGCTTTCGGTTTCCTCGCTGCGAGCCTACGGGTTGGCTGGTGGGCTGCTGGACGAGCTCCGCAGTGTGCGGGCGGGTGGGCTGACCTTTGCGCCCGAGGCCGGCACTCAACGCATGCGGGACGTGGTGAACAAGAATGTCACCGAGGAGCAGCTTCTGGAGACCGCACGGCGGGTGTTCGAGCGAGGCTGGGGGAAGATGAAGCTGTATTTCATGTTGGGCCTGCCCACCGAGCAGGACGAAGACGTTCAGGGTATCGTGCGGACAGGAGCGCGCGCTCAGCGCGTCGGCCGGGAGGTTTCGGGCCGCTACCCGCAAGTCACGGTGAGCGTCAGCACCCACGTGCCCAAGCCGCACACGCCCTTCCAATGGTGTGCGATGGATCCGCTCGACGAGATCCAGCGCAAGCAGGGGCTGTTGCGGGAGCAGGCGCGCCGCACCAGGGTCAAGTTGCGCATGCACGCATCGCACGGCAGCTGGCTCGAGGGCGTGCTCGCCCGTGGCGACCGCCGCCTGGCTCGTGTCATCGAGTGTGCGTACCGCGGCGGTGCCCGCTTCGACTCCTGGGAGGAGCGGCTCGAGCCCGAGGTCTGGAGGCAGGCGTTTGCGCGGGCCGGCGTCGACCCGACCGCTAGCCTACGAACGTTGCCGGTCTCCGCCAGACTACCCTGGGATCACATCGACGTGGGCCTGGAGGACGGCTTCCTGGCCCGGGAGTATCGTAAGGCGCTGCGCGATTGGCTAAGCCCACCGTGCGGCAAGGCGGTGGGGGCGTTCGTTCACAGCTCCAACCTGAAGGAGGCTCGGGCCGACCGGCGGCGCCTGGTTTGTTACGACTGTGGGATCGCTTGTGATCTCGATGAGATGCGCCACACGCGCGAGTCTTACCTGCGCGCCCTTGGCGCGCTCGAACCGGAGGCCGAGCACGCGCAGGCTGGCTCGCTCGTGGGCTCGCGGCAGCACGATCCCGGCGTGGTTGGCGACACGCCCGGCGGCACCGGGCGCGCTGCCTCGATGGGGCGGACTGGCTCAACTGGAAACGGGTCGCGCTCGACCGGCAGCGAGTCGCAGGAGCCGGCCCGGCTTCGGCTCGGTTACCGCAAGCTCGGGCGGGTGGCGTTTCTATCCCATCTTGATCTGGTGCGCATGCTTCCCAGGGTGTTCCGGCGGGCCGGGCTGTCGTTGCGCTGCTCGGCAGGCTTCCACCCGAAGCCCTTGCTCACCTTTGGACCCGCGCTTGCCGTGGGGACCTCGAGCTTGGCTGAGTACGTGGATCTGAAGCTCGCGGGAACCGGCCCGCTTGACAGCCAGCAGCTGCTCCAGGAGCTGGGGCGCGTCTGTGCAACCGGCCTCGAGTTCTTCGTGGTCCGCTCCCTGGCCGCTCACGACGCCTCCCTCAGCCGGCTTGTCGACGAAGCGACCTACGTTGCCGCGCTGCCCGCCGTGGTGCTCCAAGCGGCCAATGTGGCCTCCCCGGATGCCCTCGCCCGGCTGATCGCGCATCGCTACCGGAGTGCCGATTTGCGGGTTCTGCGCCACGCTACCAAACGCCGGCGTGCCGGCCGCGTGCCCGAGCCTGCGACGCTCGACGTAAGGGAGTCGCTCGTGGAGCTGGGGCTTTCGTGCGACCCGGGCGGCGAAGCCACGCAGTCCAACCGCCTGGCCGTGGCGCACGATAGCGCCGTGAACGACGCGCTCGAGCGGGCCGGAGTGGCCGGAGCGTGTCTGGCCCTGTCCCTTCGGGTCCGGCTCACAGCGCCGACCACCGCCAGACCCCGCGAGATCCTCGAAGCACTCAGCGGTGTGCCCGATCTGCCGGCGCGCTGGGTTCGTACCGGGTGCTTTGCCGTGCGTGGAAGCCTGCGGATCGTGCCCACGGATCTCGATCGATTGCGCCCTCGGGCGCCGGGCGCCCATGTTGGTCCGGGTTGGGCTACATGTTCGTGAGCCCGCGTGTTGATCTGCTGCGCAGTCTCGTGCACGGGGCGATCGGTTCCGCGGCTCGGGGTCTGCGGGCCTTGCCCGGCCGGCCGCTGCGCCGCCTGATAGGAGGGCTGAAGCAAGGCCGGGTAGCGGTTGCAGATCATGTGTTGACGAGCAAGGTCGCTTGCCTTCCCGGCGTCGCAGCCGCCACGGTCAGGGCCAGCGCCGGCTGTCTGCGGGTGGACGTGAGCTATGCTGACGGCCGCGTGCTGGCCGCGCGCCTCATACCGTATTCGAGCCGCTTTGCTCCCGGTGGAGCCAAAGAGGTGTGCTTTCGCGTGCAGCCGGCCGATGCCGCCCGTATGGCGCAGGACACCGTCGCCGTCGTGGCTCGCGAGATCGCTCACACCTTGTGGGGCGTGCTCCTTGGCCGAGCTGACGCTTCCGGCGGACTGCCGGTCTCCCTGTGCGATCACGATCGGGTGACGGTCGACCTTCGCGACGTACCGGCGGTGCGAAGCGCTATGAGACGCCGATACAGCGCTGCGGTCATGGACGCGCTGGACGTGCTCGACGTCCAGGCGGACGAAGGCATGCTGTGGCTGTCACTGCGTATCCCGGGCCTGCAGGGAACCAACACCTGAACGTTGCGGCATGAGCGCTCGCGCCAGGAAATCAACAAGCGTGCGCTTGCTTTCCGAGGGGTCTTGGAAGTTGTCTTCGTGGAGCACCTGCGCTGCGGTGCCGCTCTGAAATCGATACGCCACCACTCCGAGTGTCAGGACCAGCAGCTGCTGGGCATCAATGTCGTCACGCAGCAAGCCGTGCTGCTGCGCGCTCTTGATCCGATCCACGAACCTGCCGAAGAGCGGTCTGACCCGCTGATCGTAGGCGCAGCTTACCACGCGGTGGGCGGTGGAGCCCGGATCGCGGTAGGCCGCATCCATGATCAGCGTCAGATTGCGGTGCGAGCTGAAAAAGTTGGTTGCGAAATCGACCAGCATGTCCAGTGCATCACCCAGATCGCTCACCGGGGCCGGACGCGGGGGAGCCGGGGCAGAGACCTGCTGCAGGGCGCTCTCCAGCACCGCGCGGAAAAGGCCTTCCTTGTCCTCGTAGTAGTGATGCACGAGCGCGTGGTGCACGCCTGCTGTGTGTGCGATATCTCGCAGCCGGGCGCCTTCGAAGCCTCGCCGGGCGAACGCCTGCTCCGCCGCCTGCAGGATGCGACGCTGGGAATCCTGCGGATCGCGGCGCCGCTTCTGACTGCCGCTCTTGGCGTGCGCTCCGGCCAACGTGGCCGGATCCGCGGGCTGTGGTTCGACTCGCCCCTCCGTGGTGTTTGTGCCGTTCATACTGACCTCGGCTCTCCGACCTCTGGCCTCCGAACCTGTGGCGTACCGGCTAGAGGGTCCAGATGTTCCTTAGATGGGGCGGCTCATAGCACGACTGCCAGGATTGCGCCGGTAGTTTCGCGTTTCCGCCGGACTTTTGCGGCCATATGGATTATCCGACGAATCGGGATTGCACGGACAAACCAGCTGACGTGAAACTCCCATTTCCGGCTCGGGCTTGTCCCTTGCTCGAACGGCGCGGCCGAGGGCCGGTCGCGGAGCTGACCCGGAAATCTCGTTGCGCGTCAGGCCCGCCTCACGGAGCCCTCCATGGGTTTGCGCTGGTTGCGGCGAGCCCCGAGGCCTGACTCGGCGCTCAGGCGCGGCTTTTTTGTCATACGACCTGTCAGCGGGCGCGGCGGCGATATGCGTCCACGGCTGCGTTGTGCTCCGCCAGCGTGACGCTGAACTCGTGGTGGCCGTCTCCGCGGGCTACGAAGTAGTAGTAATCGTGCTCCGCCGGTTGGAGTGTGGCGCGGAGCGCCGACAGGCCCGGGTTTGCGATGGGGCCGGGAGGCAGCCCCTCGTGACGGTAGGTGTTGAACGGGTTGTGGGAGTCTGCGAGCATCGCACGGCTGACGCGCCTACCATCGAAACGGGCACATGCCGGGCTGCTTTCGGGCGTGGATACGCAGCCATAGGCCACGGTGGGGTCGGCCTGCAATCGACGCGGCGCAAAGCCCGGCTTGCTCAGTCTGTTGACGAAGACGCCTGCGATGAGCGCCTGCTCGCTGCGAATTCTGGCCTCCTTCTCCACGATGGATGCCAGGGTGAGCACTTCGTGCAGGCGCCATCCAAGCTTGCCTTGAAGCTGGGCCAGGTCGCCTCGGCCTCCCTCGGCCAGCAGTCGTCCGATCCGCCTCTGGCCGTTGCGGACCATGCGCCGCGCGATTTCCCTTGGGCTTAGCTTCTCGTGCAGCTCGTACGTGTCGGGAAACAGGTAGCCCTCGGCAGTTGCGGCGGGGATGCCGAGCTCATTCAGCAGCGCCGGGTCTTTGCTGGCTGCGAGGAACGCGCTGCGCCGGCACAACCCCCAGCGCTCGAGCAAGCGCGCGATATCGAAGCGATTGAGTCCCTCCGGAACCGCGACACGCACGGGAGCCACACCGTAGCCTCGGGCCAACCGCTGTAGGATTTGCCGCGGGGTCATGTTGTCTCGCAGCAGAACGGTCTTGCCGCGCCGGAGTCGGTCTGCGCTTCCCAGCAGGGCGGCGTACGCCGACCAAACCCGAGGTCGGACAACGGCTCCCTCACGGCCCAGCGCGCTCGAAACATGAGGAAGGCTCGCGTCTGCTGCCATCCGCACCGCCACGATGGTTCCCCGTCCCGGTCCGGTCTGGTTCGGGAAGATCAGGACCAGCCAACCCAGAGCCGCGAGCAGGGTCGCGGCTACCAGCAACGCAGCCAGGCCCAGGGCCCTGCGCAACCTACGATGTGCCCCCGTTTGGCTCGGGCGTGCTGGCATCACGGTCTTTGCACGCTGTGCTCCTTTGCCCATCGCCGGGCTCGCTCTTGGAATCAAGGTAGCTCTGGAGCAGCCAGGCGGCCGCTACTTGGTCGACCAGCTTACGTCGTTTTGTACCGCGCGCTCCAACCTCATCGAGCGAGCGCTGGGCTGCCGCGGTCGAAAGCCGCTCATCCCACAGCACGGTGTCGAGGCCAGTTTCGGCCTGCACCATGGCTGCGATTCGGCGAGCACGTTGGGACGACGGACCTTCGGCGCCGCCCAGGCGAAGCGGAAGGCCCACCACGATCTCCCCCACGGCCTGCAGCCGTGCTTCGGCCGCAATCAGCTTGGCCGCTTCAGCCGTATCGGCGACCTGCAGGGTGCGGTGCGGCAGCGCGAGACCGAGCTCGCTGTCGCTCAGGGCCAGGCCCACCCGCCGGCGTCCCGGGTCGACACCCAAGCTTCGCATGCCGAACTCGTGATTCGAGGTACTAGGGAGTGTCTTCAACATCGGACCGAGAGCCCGAAGATGATCGGAATCGTGGGGGGGTTCGCCGTGACGAGGCGATGTGGTGCATCGTTGAGGAGCGGCGGGAGACCCCACGATTTCGAGGGCCTCGGGATCGACGGGAGTATTTTGACGACACTCCCTGGCCGCAGGTGACCACGCGCTCGGCATGTCAGTGGTCCCCGGGGGGCGACGGGGCTTGTCCTGGCTCAGCTTGCGTCGGCTGAGCCGAGTGCATCTTCGGTCGCGCGAACAGGACCGCCCGCCGCTTCTTTGGGAGCTGCTTGCGGACGAAATCCGTCAGCGACTGGACGCTTACGTTGCGGTACCGGGCGAGATCACGGGCCAGGTAGTCGGGGTCACCCAGGAAGTGGTTGTAGCGCTGCAGTTGTTCTGCCCGCCCGCGAAAGCCTCCAAGCCGCTGAAGGTCCGTGATGAAGGCGGTTTCGAAGCGCGCGGCCGCTCGCTTGATTTCGCTCTGGCTGAGATCGCCGTTGCGCACGGAGTCCAGGATGGTGTCGATCTCCTCGAGTAGCCGCTCGGCCTTGACACCCGGTCGGGCGGTGGCCTCGATGCTGAATACCGACTGGCTTCCCAGGCTCTCCTGGCTGGCGTTGGCGCTCTGCGCGAGCTGAAGCTCGTGAACCAGCCGTGCCTGCAGTCGACTCGATCGCCCCACGCTCAGCAGGGAAGCAAGCAGGTCCGCGTCCGCGTCTCCCGGCGCGAAAAACGCCGGTGAGTGCCAGCCCACCATGACCCTTGCCAGCTGTCCCACCTCCTCCTCGTGCTCGATGACGACCTCGCGATCGAGACGCACGGAGGCTACCTTGGGCGGCTTGGGCCTGGGGCGCGCGGGCAGTGTTCCGAAGTACTTGCGGATCAGTCTCAGGGTCGCTCGTGGCTCGATATCCCCCGCGACCACCAGGGTAGCGTTCGACGGCGCGTACCAGGTGACGAAGAAGTCGCGCACATCCTGCAGGGTGGCCGCGTTCAGGTCCTGCATCGACCCGATCACACGGCCGTAATACGAGTGTGGCAGCGGAAACAACGCCTGCCACAGCCTTTCTTCGGCGATGCCGTAAGGTTGAGTCTCGACGCTTTGGCGTCGTTCGTTTTTCACCACTTGACGCTGCGTCTCGAGCTTCTCCGCCGTGAGCTCGGGTAGCAGAAACCCCATGCGGTCGCTTTCCAACCAGAACACCGTCTCCAGATGATGGGTAGGAACGGTCTCGATGTAGTTGGTTCGATCGAAGGAGGTCGTTCCGTTCACGCCCGTGCCGCCGATCTGCTGCACCAAGGAGATGTGTTGATCGTCGGCGACGTGGGCGGAGCCCTGAAACATCATGTGTTCGAATAGATGAGCAAACCCCGTGCGCCCCGGGGCCTCATGAAAAGCGCCAACATGATACCAGATGCTCACGGCCACCAACGGAAGCCGGTGGTCTTCGTGCAGCAGGACTTGGAGGCCGTTGTCGAGTGTATGGGCCTGATGGGGCAACTCGAGCTCCCCGCCGACCGACGCCTTGCTGGCGGGCTTGTCGGCACCGGCAGCTGTGGCGGCAAGCGAAACTGCGAGGGCGAGGGCGAACACAACCCGAGTGTGCCTATTCATGACTGCCTTGCGAGAACGCGGCGCTGGCCCCATCGGTCACCAACGTCGAGCCGGTCACCAACGTCGAGCCGCTCCATCGATCCACATCCGCGTGCCCGAGGCCGCTTCTAACGCCGCCGATCCGTAGTCGAGGCACCGGAACCATAGTTGACACCATCGGAGTTCTCGTCGCTGCGCTGTTGCGATCCTGGAGGATGCTCTGGAAACGAGGGCGCGGCGACCAGCGCGGGTGGATCGGGCATGCGGCTCGGTTCGACCATGCGGCTCGGTTCGACCATGCGGCTCGGTTCGACCATGCGGCTCGGTTCGACCATGCGGCTCGGTTCGACCATGCGGCTCGGTT
>JAKSBK010000274.1 GCA_022361155.1 Pseudomonadota bacterium | reverse complement strand
GTCGTGGTCGTGGTCGTGGTCGTGGTCGTGGTCGTGGTCGTGGTCGTAAGCGTGACCGTGACTATCGGTAGAGCTTGGTTAGCATCGCAACGATACGGACGATGAGTTGCTTGGACTCGCCGGTCTCGGCAACAGACGTGGCGCCGAGGACGTGTCAGTCACTGGCTGGGTTGCGTCGTACCGGTTACGGGTACGGCTACGACTACGACCACGACCACGACCACGTTCACGACCACGACTACGACTACGACTACGACTACGAGAACGGGCGTAACCAGGTATGTAGGTCCGGTGGTCGGGGCGTATTGCGGGGCGTAGCGCGTGCCAACCCGCATGCCAGCTCTCTCTCCGGGTTGGCGCGCGCGTCGAGGCCGGCGTGCGTGGGCGCCTAGGCTCAGCTCGTGGGCTTGATTACGGCGCGCACATCGTGCACGGCGGCCGACCCCGCAATACGCCCCGACCACGGGAACGACCCGGCAGCAGTGCGTCCCTCGCTCCTCGCCCCTCACTGCTACAGAAGTGCTCAAGTCGAGACTAGGGGGTCTCGGCTTCGCGGGGTAGAAAGAGGCGGCCGACCTCGAGCTCGATGGCTTCGAAGGGGGGGATGCGGGCGGTGGAGGTGTCGTCGTAGGCGCCCGTCTCGATCCAGGCACGGTTTTCGAGCTGCAGCGCTTCAAGCACGCGAGCATCGGGATCGATGATCCAGTAGTGTGCGATGCCCGCGCGCGCGTAGAGCGTACGCTTGGTTACACGGTCGCGGCTGGCAGTGCTCCTGGACACCACTTCGCACACCCAGTCCGGCGCCACGGTGATGGGCCGCATCGAGCCAGGGCTCTGCAGGCGTTCGCGCCGCCAACCCGCAAGGTCCGGGCGCACCACATCGTGCGGCGTCAGCTGCACGTCGACTTCCACGAAGATCCACCAGCCACCGGGGCCGCCCCGGCCGTCGTCGTCATCGAAGGGACCACCCAGAAATCTGCGAGCAGCTCCCTGGACTTTGGAGTGTCGCGGCAGCGGCGCGGGAGCGGTTGCGATCCGGCCTGCAAGCACCTCGGCACGCTGCTCGTCAGGCAGATCGAGGAGATCCGCGTAGGTCGCGAGGCGCTGCGCAGGGTCGGACATGGCTTGAAGTTAGCAGACCGGGCCGTCCCCGTCGCCGCGGGCCCTAAGGCTAGGCCGCGACGAGGGGGTTGACGCGCAGCTCGGGGAAACGACTGAAGTAGTCGTGGCCGTTGCGTGGCCGTGGCCGTTGCGTAGTCGTGGTCGTGGTCGTGGTCGTGGTCGTGGTCGTAAGCGTGGCCGTGGCCGTAGCGGGATCCCACTCGTGACCCGTGACTATCGGCAGAGCTTGGTTAGCATCGCAACGATACGGACGATGAGTTGCTTGGACTCGCCGGTCTCGGCAGCAGACGTGGCACCGAGGGCGTGCATGACATCTAGGATGGCCCCGCACTCCATGGCGGAACCGCGCGCGATCGCATGAAAACGAGCCTGGTCGGCCAGACTGGGTTTGCCCACACCTTCGGCGATATTGAGCGGGATGGCCATAGCTGCACGGCGCAACTGGTCGGCCAGCGTTGCATAGCCCTTGGGCATCTGCTGCGACAAGGTGACTGCACGGGCGACGAACTGGATCGCGCACTGATAGACATCGAGCTTTTCGTAGGAGAGCATGGTGAGGATATCGGTCGGTCAGTGGCTGGGTTGCGTCGTACTGGTTACGGGTACGGCTACGGCTACGGCTACGACTACGACTACGACCACGACCACGACCACGACTACGTTCACGACTACGACCGCGGGGCGCTTCGGAAGCGGGGGCTGGAGTCGGTGCGAGGCGATACGGGAGCGCCGCGGTCACGAGCGGGGCCAGGGCCAGATCCAAGCGAGCTGTGGTGGCCGTGGCCGTGGCCGTGGCCGTGGTCGTGGTCGTGGTCGTGGTCGTGGTCGTAAGCGTGGCCGTGACTATCGGCAGAGCTTGGTTAGCATCGCAACGATACGGACGATGAGTTGCTTGGACTCGCCGGTCTCGGCAGCAGACGTGGCACCGAGGGCGT
>JAKSBK010000273.1 GCA_022361155.1 Pseudomonadota bacterium | reverse complement strand
GATTCGTCAGCGCATCCTGCATCTCGCAGGACGACTGTCACGACCGCAGGGCGAGCTGACCATGAGCGTCAGTGACAACCCCGCTGTACGCAAAGAGCTCGAAAAGTATCTGCCGCAATCTCGGATAGCAGCCTGACCACCCTCTAGCGACCATCGCTAGCCACTCTGCGTCTCTGTCATCGCGAAATATGCAACGTTGAGGTTACGCTACCGGTGGTGGCGAAAGTGCCCGCCCACGCCGGCGGACGCCAACGCGGGTCGGGCCAGCCCGGAGATCTCCACCATCCGGCAACCCCCACATCAGGGCCTGCAGCCGGGTAGCATCAGGCCGCTGACGGGTTGCGGTGTGGCACTGCCGATCAGGGTGCCGTTACCCAGCCGGCCGGACTCGTTGTAGCCCCAGCAGCTGACCTCGCCCGTGCTCAGACGCGCGCACGTGTGCGCCAGGCCCGCGCTGATTTCGACGACGTCCACGAGCCCCGAGACCGCTACCGGGACCGAGCTGTTGTTGTACATGCCATTGCCCAGATGGCCGAGGCGATTGTAGCCCCAGCATTGGACCTCGCCCGTGCTCAAGCGCACGCACGTGTGCAGCGTGCCCGCACTGACCTGGACAGCGTCTGTGAGCCCCGAGACCGCCATGGGCGTGGTGCTGTTCGTCGTGGTGCCGTTGCCGAGCTGACCGTACATGTTGGAGCCCCAGCAGCTGACCTCGTTCGTGCTCAGGCGCGCGCACGTGTGGCCACCACCGGCGCTGATCTCGACCACGCCGCCGAGCCCGCTCACGCTAACCGGCGTGGCGCTGTCCGTCGTGGTGCCGTTGCCGAGCTGGCCAGACTTGTTATGCCCCCAGCACTTGACCCGGCCGGTGCTCAGGCGCGCGCACGTGGAGTCGATGCCCGCACTCACCTCGACGGCGTCCGTGAGCCCCGAGACGGCTACGTGTGTGGTGCTGTTCGTCGTGGTGCCGTTGCCGAGCTGACCGTACATGTTGGAGCCCCAGCAGCTGACCTCGTTCGTGCTCAGGCGCGCGCACGTGTGGTCACCATCGGCGCTGATCTCGACCACGCCGCCGAGCCCGCTCACGCTAACCGGCGTGGCGCGGCCCATCGTGGTGCCATCCCCCAGCTGACCGTAGGGGTTGTAGCCCCAGCACGTGACCCGGCCCGTGCTCAAACGCGCGCACGTGTGCCGGCCGCCCAGCACGATTTCGACAGGGTCCATGATAGCGTTTGCCGTGACCGGCGTGGCGCGGTCCGTCATGCTGCCATCCCCCAGCTGGCCGTTGCCGTTGTCGCCCCAGCACTTGACCTCCCCGCTGGCTGGAAGCGCGCACGTGTGCTCGCCACCTGCCGAGATCAGGTTGCCGCAGTCCCTGCAGACACCCCCCTCGTCCACGCGCCCATCGCAGTCGTCGTCAAGCTTGTTGCAGCGCTCCAGCATGGGGACGCACGCGTCCGAGGCCGCATCGGTTCCTGCGTCGTTGCTTCCCGAATCGGACACGCTTGCGTCCGCGTCCGCGGGCGCCGCATGCCGGCTGCTGCAGCCGCCGGACAGGACGGCGCATGCCGCGAGCGCGCTCGCCAGTACGCGGGGCGTGAACCGAAACAAGCGTCCGGCCCCGAGCACTAGCAAACACATCAGCCACGGCAGCTTGTCCGCTCCCCTCGTCCCACCCGCGACGTGGCACCCGCAGCCGCCGGTGCTCGTGGTCGCAGGCGACCCAGCCGGGTTCTTGGCGTCGCCCGGTACTCGAGCATCACCGCCGCGGCCAGCGCCGCTGGACGCGACCGAAGAAACAGCGTCAGCGTCGGTTCCCGCGTCTCGCCGACCGGCGCCGCTACCGGCGTCGCCGGGGACCACGGGTCGCGCGCCATCGCCGCCGCCCGCTGCGTCTCGCGCACCCGCGCTGCCGGCATCGCCGGGCGCTACCGGCAAACCGGCGTCGCTCAGGCACGCCGGGGCGCCGCCGATCGGAGGGGGTACGGCAACGCCCGCGTCGCCGCCCGTGCAGGGGGTGCCAATGGCAGGGCAAAGCTCGCGCCAGGGTCCGGCGCAGAGTGTGGCGAGCATGCTGGGTGACGGACATGCGAGCCCCTGCACGCTGCGCAGCTTCATCAAGGCCCCGAAGCTGTGGCCGCCGTCCTGCGACAGGCCCAGCTGAAAGCCCTGCGTGCGCTCGTGCGTGCAGGCGTACAAGCCTCGCCGGGTCCATGTCAGGCACTGCACCGGGCCATCGAAAACCTTGCCGAACACGAGATCGCCAGTCGAGGCTTTCCAGATGCCCAGCGCGGCGCAGTCGACCAGGCCGGGTCGATCGGGCAACCCGAAGCCGATCGCCACTTCCGTACCCTCCGGCGAAAGCGCAAAGCCTGCCATCACGGCTCTGCCCTCGAGCACGCTGCGCCACGACTGCCCGCCGTTCGAGGAGACCAACAGACGATCCCGGTTCGATCCGCGCACGCGCACGTAGATCGTGTCGCGGTCGTGCGGCGCAACGGCCGTGAAGAACGGGACCGCTTGCGGGCCCGTGCCGGCTATGGGCAGCAGCGTCCAGCCGACGCCGCCGTTGTCGGTGCGCAGCAACACGCCCCTGAGCGCGGGCACCAGTCCCAGCCCGCTGACGTACACGCGCTTGGGGTCGCTCGCAGCCGCGTCGAACGCCGTGGCGACCAGATCGAGCTCCGCGCCGAAGGGACCACCGAGCCGCTGCCAGCTCGCGCCGTTGTCGCTCGTCCGCCAGAGCCGATGCGTGGAAAGCCCGTGCTGCGCCTCGCGCGCGAGCGCATGCGCTCGCGCGCGGTCAAGAGGGTCCACGCTCACGTCGACGATCTCCAGCTCGCCGAGCGCGCCTT
>JAKSBK010000272.1 GCA_022361155.1 Pseudomonadota bacterium | reverse complement strand
CCTCGCACGCGCACCGCGGCAACCCCCTTGACCGGCTCGAGCGCTCGCCTGACCTGCAGCTCACCGATGCGCCTGAGACGCCGCAGCTCCGGCTCCCCGGTCGCGTCACTGCGCGCGCTCGATAGGCTGAGCTCCATTACCGGGTCGAGGCTGGGGTCGAAGCGCAGGATGAGGGGCCGCTCTGCGTCCTCGGGAAGCCGTAGCAGGTCGATCTTCTCGAGGGCGTCCTGAACCGCCTCCGACATCTCGACGTCCCACGCAAACTCGAGAACCACGTCCGAGACACCCGCCCGACTGATGCTGCTGATCCGCTGCAGTCCGCCGATCACCCCGAGCGCCTCCTCCAGGGGGCGGCTCAAGTCCTTTTCCACCTCTTCGGGCGCCGCACCAGGATAGCGTGTGCGGACGGTCATCGTGGGGTAGCTCAGCTCCGGCATGAGGCTGCGGGGCAAGCGCTCGTACGAGAAGTAGCCGAAGACCACGGCAGCCACGAAGACCATGAGAACGGCCACGGGCCGCGAAATCGCAAAGCTGCTCACGCGCTGCCCAGCCGTCATCGCACGGCGTTCTCGGCATCCACGCGAACCGCGGCTTGAGCTTTGCCCGAGCCGTCCTCGGCCACGATCTTGACCAGCGAACCGTGCTTCAAGCCGGCCTGGCCAGCGACCACCACGCGGTCGCCGCGAGCAAAACCGCGCCCGGGTTCCACGAACTCCTGGTTCTCGAGCCGGGGCTCGACCCGCAGGCGTTTCACCCGCAAGGCGTCCCCGAGCTTGAAGGCATAGGCCAAGTCGTTATCGTACACGAGCGCGCGCTTCGGTAGCAGCAAGGCCTGCTCGTGCACCGCCGTGACCAGCTCGACCTCCGCGAACATGCCGGGGCGCAGCGCGTCGTTTCGCGGGATGGCGACCGTGGCTTTCACGGTACCGGTGCGCGGATCGACCACGGGTGCGATCCGCACGATGGCCCCACGATGGCTTCCGGGCAGAGCCTCGGCCCGGATGCGAGCAGCTAGCCCAGGCCTGACACGAGACAGCTGCTTCTCGGGTACAAAGACCCGTGCCACGATCGAGTCGAAATCGACCACATCGAAGGCGTGCTGCCCCACCGACAGGGTGTCGCCAAGCTTCACCAGCCTCTGTGTGACCACACCTGCGATCGGGGCACGCAGCACGGTGTAGCGCAGGTCGCGCTCGGCATCCTTCTTGAGCAGGGTGAGCCGCTTCAGATCGTAGTCTGCCTGGTCGAAGGCCTGATCGCTGACGGCGCCTTCGGCATGAAGGGAGCGGAGGTTGCCGTATTGGCGGCGCGCCAGCGCCAACTCCGCGCGCGTTCTTGCCAGGCGACTGGTCTGTTCGTCGTTCTGGAGCCGCAGCAGCACTTGATCGCGCTCGACCTCTGCTCCCTCCTCGACCTCGATCTGGGTCACCTGACCACCCGCTCGCGCCAGCACCCTGACCGATTTCTCCGCTTCCAGGTTGCTGGAAAAGCGCAGCACCGCCTCGATCCGACCGAGCTCGAGCGCCGCCAGCTGCACCGGTACGGCCTGCTCGCTCTGCTTGCGCCTCTGGTCGGAAGCCGCATCCTTGCCTCGCCCACCACAGCCTCCGAGGACGCTCAATCCCAGCGCAAGCGCAGCGATGCCCACAGCACGCCCAATCTGGCTAACGTGGTCCCGCCCGCATATGCCGGCGAGGCAACCTTCGGATCCGTCAAGCATGGCTCCTTAGACGCATGGGTCGTACCAAGCTCTGCCCGAGGCAGCAGACACCGGTTCGTGCCTGCCCTGTGTGAAGACTGCGGCCAGGCGGCCTACACCTTGGACCACGCTTGGACCTCGATCAACCGACAGGATCCGCCAAGACTTGGCCAATCTGACGACGTGGGCTTTTTCGGACCCTGCTCGCTCCTTGTGAGCAGCGCCGGCTGAACTCATCTGACCCAAATCTCGTCAGGGAGTCCACGGCCCCGAGCGGATCCCAAAGCCCGCGCGGCTCGGCGCCCGCTGCCCGCGCGGAATCGTCCGCGACCGGCGTGGAACGCTCGATGACACTGCGTGGCGCTGCACAGGCAACCAGACTCCCAAGAAGAAGGGCCGGGACTATGACAGCCCGGGTGATACGCGAGGATTCGATCATGGTGGCTCCGCAGGGCGCGAATGACGGCGCCCTTCCGGAGACCCGAATCGAGATGGCGGGCCGTTGCATTCCGCCGGCGGGCCTGATAGCTCCAGTGATATGCCGGAATCGACGGTAGCGCCGCGGGTCACGTCCGAGCAAGGGGGGCATCGCCTGGTGTACGTCACAGCTCCGAACCGGGACACTGCTTTGGCGCTCGGACGCAGTCTGGTGCAGCAGCGCCTTGCGGCGTGCGCCAACGTACTCGAACCGATGACGTCCATCTACTGGTGGCACGGGCAGCTTGAAGAAGATACGGAGGCGGTCCTCATCGCGAAGACGCCCGCGGAGCGGGTCGCAGCACTGATAGAGCACCTCGAGGCGGCGCACCCGTACGAGTGCCCGTGCATCGTTGCACTTCCTATTATGCAAGGGTTCGCACCTTACCTGCGCTGGCTGGAGGCCGAAACGTCCTGCTGAACAGCCGGCCCCCGATCGCCTAAGCACCGGGGCTCACCATGCGACCCGTTCGATCGCTTGCGAGTCTTACGGACATGTCGGTTGGCTTCGGCAAAACCGAGCAGCTGCATTCGGTCTTACGGCGCTCCGATGCAGAGGCCGAGGTCCGATTGCGGAGGCGGTGCCGATCGGCTTGAACGCGTCAGCAAAGCGCTCGCTCGCGCCCCCCGATCCCACGGGCCGACCCTATGGTGGCACGTCCAACAGCACCGAGATGGGGCAGTGATCCGACAGCTGCATTTCGTTGGGAGCATGAGCGGCGTCGTAAACGAGCTGCGCGAACGAATCGCGCACGGCCCAGCCTGCGACCTGCCTGCCCAGCACGATGTGGTCTATGAAGTCAGGGTACCTGCCGTCCCAGCACCGCGAGGCAGCACCGTCGGTGGGGCTCGACAGCTCTGCGTTCGGAGGCTGGGCATCGTCGATTTCCCGCCAAAAGGGGTCAGGGAACGCGAACATGCGGCGATTGAAGTCCCCGAGCACCCCAAACGGCGTGCCTTCGCGAGCGCGCTCATCGATCCAGCGCTCCAGGATGGGCAGCTGTCGAGCCAGCTTCTTGCAGCTGGTGCTCTGGGCCGTCAGCGGTCCGTCGAAACAGCCGGACTTCAGGTGGACGCTCAGCAGGCGAAGCTCCCTTCCAGCGTGTTGCAGGGTGAGATCCGCACCGCGCCGGAGCCCCCCGATGTCGAGGGCGCGGTAGTCCGGATTCGGCATCGCCTGGAGCGTGCGTTTGTAAGCAAACCCCGTTCGCTGCTCGCCGATTCGAGCCGAGAAGTGAAAGGCGTATAGGTCCGGGTCGAAGACACGCCGTGCGGCTTGCTCTCCATCCACTTCCTGCAGCGCGATTACGTCCGCTTGGAGCCTGTCGGCGTAGCCCCTCAGCCTTGCGTAGTCGCGCCGCTCGCGCGGAATCTGCCCCTGGCCCTCGAGCCTGTGCAGCCAGGCGATGTTCCAAGTGGCAAGCTTGAGCCGCCCTGCACTGCGGACCGCGCCGTCGATCCTTGGCCCAGGTAAGGGTGACACAGGGCCGGGCAGCGGCCGATTTGCGGGCGTCCTAGAGGGGGCATGCCCTTTGCCGTCCCCCTCGCTGCAGCCCGCCACGAAACTGACCGCCAACAAGAGCGCGAGGCATCGACCCGTCGAGAGCTGCCGGCACCAGACCATGGAGCCAGGGTCGCATACTGCCCCGCGTGCGCGATAGCTGTGGAAAGGGCCGATCCATTTTTTTGCCAACGCAGCAAACCAGGCGTAATCAGGAAAGGCACATCACTAAGTGCTTGATAAGGGCCCGCGCAAAGGATGGGCCCTAACCAGCGGCTTGGAGTCAGAGACCATGCAACTGCCCGGCGCCACATGCAGTACTTGCAGCAGCAGCTTTCGCATCATGTTCCGCTATCAGGTGCGCGAGAGTGGCGGCTCGTTCCATTACTACTGCTCCCAACGCTGCCTCCAATCGGCCCTCGGCTCCGAGCGCGAAAGCACCTGCAGTATCTGCGGCCGACATTTCGAGCTCGAGTACCCGTACCAGGTGGCAGTAGCAGACGGAGCAACGCGTTACTACTGCGGCAGCGCTTGCCTCACCACGGGTCGTGCAGCGCCCGGACGGCGCGAAACGCGGCCGACGCCCAAGCGCATCGCTGTGTTCAACCACAAGGGAGGGACGGGCAAGACTACCACCGCGGTCAATGTAGCCGCGGCCCTGGCAGAGCGAGGGCAGCGCGTGTTGCTCATCGACGCCGACGGACAAGGCAACGTCGGGGCCTCGTTGGGCATTCGAGGCGAGCGCACCCTGTATCACACGCTCGTCGTAGGCACGCCCGCGTCGCAAGCCGTTGTGCCCGTGCGTCCCAACCTGGACGTGCTGACATCGAACGAGCTGCTTGCGGCAGCCGAGCTCTTTCTTGCCACCAGGCCGAACCGCGACCGTGTGATGAGAGAGCAGCTCGCCGGAGCTTGTGCCAGCTACGACCGCGTAGTGATCGACTGTGCTCCCGCGCTTTCACTCATGAACCAAAACGTCTTGGTCCTGGCCGACAGCGTGGTCATCCCCGTCGCCTGCGAGTACCTGAGCCTGGTAGGCGTGCGGCAGGTGCTCGGAACCCTGAAGCAGGTTCGCCGGCTTCTCGGACACCGTGTGGAGCTGCTGGGCGTCATTCCAACCTTCTACGACGTGCGCAACCGGATGTGCCGCGAGGCGCTCAAGACGCTCCAGGACAATTTTGCGGAGCGCTGTTTCGCAGCCGTCCGGATCAACACCCGGCTCAAGGAAGCGCCGAGCGCCAAGCAGACCATCTTCGAATACGCGCCCACCAGCCACGGAGCGGCCGACTACCTGCGCCTGGCCGCGCGCATCGAGCAGCTTACCCTGACGCCGGAGCAACCGCGTTCCAGCCACCCAGTCGGGCCAGCACCCGTGCAGCAGGCCCTCTAGAAGGGAGAGGTACGATGAAGCAAAGCGCGCGCGCAGCGATGAACGATATCTTGGATGGCGATGAAGTGGGGCAGGTTCTACGTGACCGCTTCTACGTGCCGCCAGCGGCTGCTGAAAAAGACCCAAAACGCAATCAGCGCCCTGCGGCCGACCACTATCAAGTCATCTGCATCTCGCTCTACCGTGAAGACCTGGAGCGGCTCGACGCCAAGGTGGCTGAGCTCAAGCGCTCGGGTTTCCGCAAGATGAGCCGCAGCGCCTTCATCCGCTTCGCTCTCGATACCGCCGACGACACCAAGCTACCCAAGGGGTACTGAGGCTAGCCCTAGATCTAAAGCAGCTGCAGCTGGCCTGGTCGCACGCGCTCCTGCACTACGCGCACACCTTCGAGCTCGAGCAAGCGACGCTTCCGATCGAGACCGGCCGAATAGCCACCGAGGCAGAAGCCCGCGGCGACGACCCGGTGGCATGGAACGACGATGGGCAGTGGATTGGCTGCGTTGGCAGCGCCTACGGCTCGCGTGGCACGAGGTGATCCGATCCTGCTGGCTACCGCCGCGTACGTGCGCACCTGCCCGCGCCGGATGCGTCGCAGCTCATGCCACACCTGCAGCTGAAAGGCGGTGCCGCGCAGATCCACGGGCAAACTGGTGGGGTCGACTTCCTCACCGGCGAAGTAGCTGTGCAAGGGCTCGCTGAACCCCGATGGTACGGGCTCGGGCGGCAGCAATTGCGCTGGAGTTTCTTGCACGGACCACCACAGCCGACACAGGCCGCTGCTGGTCCAAGCAATCACCAGCCTGCCGAAGCGCTCAGCATCCAGGAACCCGGCACGAATCCGAGGACCCTCCCGAGACCGTGAGCCCTCTTTCATCCCAGCACCCTTAGGGCCCGTCCGAGAATAACTCGATCGGCTGCGGCCGTGCAGGGCGGCGCGCTCGCGGCTTTCGTCCTCGCAAAAACCCTCGCAATAGCGCTGCTATTGGCAATCCTGCGGACTCTGTCGATTCCAACCGCATGCTCCGGGCGCGCCGGCGATCGCATCCACCCTGCACGGCCGGTCTCGACCAGTTATCCTGGGATGGGCCCTTTGGGCCGACCGAACAGGCACGCAAGTATGCCACAAGCCGGTGGCGACATCGAGTTTGCTTTGGCTGGGGGTTAGGTGCCATAGTCGCTGGCTCCTCACTCCGAGCGATGCGCTGCACTGATTCCTGGACGGGACCCCATGTTGACCGCGCTTAGCTGGTGCCTGCTGGCATGCACCGTCGTGGCGGCAACCATTTACTGCGCCGGAGTGTGGGCCACCTGGCGTCACTTCGGCCGACCGAGGCGCTTCGCACAGGCACGGCTGCCGCCGATCACGCTGCTCAAACCGATCAAGGGGATCGAAGACGAACTGGCCGATAACCTGCGCTCGTTCTTCGAGCAGGATTATCCACCCGGCTTTGAGATCGTATTCTCCAGCACCGATCCTGCCGATCCCGGCATCGCCATCGCGCGAGCCATCGCCGAAGGCTATCCTGAGGTGGCTTGCAAGTTCGTGGTTTCGGATCGCCACACCGGCGCCAACCCCAAGGTCGCGAATCTTCAAGGGGCGCTGCGGACGGCGAGGCACGATCTCGTGGTGCAGTCCGACGCCAATGTGCGGATCGAGCCGGGCATGCTGCGCAAGCTGGTCAGCGAATACCTGACGCGAAGGGCATCGCTGCTAACCGGCGTGGTGGTCGGAGTGGGTGAGCGCTCGGTGGGTGCGGCGCTGGAAAACCTCCAGCTCAGCGCCTTCACGGGGCCGGCGACCTGCTTGGCGTCGGCAGCCGCCGGCATCACCTGCGTCATCGGCAAGTGCCTCGCTTTCCGCCGCTCCGAGCTTGATTCCCTCGGAGGTCTTGCCGTGGTGGGAGACGTCCTTGCCGAGGACTACGTACTGGGAGAGCTGTACCGAAAGAACGGCAAGAACGTCGTGCTCTCCAGAGTTCGAGCCAACAACGTCAATGCGGACACGAGCGTTGCGCGATTCCTGGAACGCCACGCACGTTGGCTCAAGATGCGGGCAGTGGTATCCGCGCCCGGCTATGTTGCTGACCTCATGGCCAATCCGACCGTATTCGCCTTGGCTGCCTGGGTTAGTGCCGGAGCGCCGTACGCGCTCGCCGGATGGGTGGCGTGGCTAGGGCTTACCAAGGCACTGTGCGATGGCTGGCTCGTACGCCTGACCCGGGGAGCGCCCATGCGCGTCGGCTACCTCTGGCTCGCGCCGGTCCGGGATCTGCTGCTGGCGTTCCTGTGGCTGTATTGTCTCTTTTCGCGCCGCATCTGTTGGCGAGGCTCCCATTTCCGACTCGGACCCGGTAGCGTTCTGCTGCCTGTCGTGCCAGCGGGCGCCTGCCGATCGGTGAACCTGCCGCAGCGGACACGAGAACGAGCCGTCTGCCCCGCCTCACCTGCCCCGAGCCATCCGGCCGAGTAGCACGGCACGCGCAACAACGCCCCGGTTTCTCGCCCCGCCTTGACCAGCACTTGATCAGCAGGACGGCGCGTCATGCCAAGGACTCCGTAGATGGCGCCGCAGTCGTCGGACTCACGCAGCACTTGATCAGCAGGACGGCGCGTCATGCCAAGGGGCCGCGCCAGAGCCGATTCCAACCGCAGAAACACAAGTAGCCTGCGAAAGCCGGCGAAGTAATTCCTGCGGGCTCGCTTGCCCCGGAAGACCGCCCGTAAACCCGACTTGCGGGGGGCTGAACGGTTACGCGTTTTGAAAAGGAGCCGCGCCCCCGCACAGGGGGGGCAGCGCACGGGAGCGCGACTCGTTTTGGAGTATAAGCAACTGACGTGCCCTGGCCAGAGTTTTTTACCCTTTGGGCCCATAGTGTTTGGTTAAGTACTTGTATTCAAACACTTTATTTTTGTGATCCGGCGCCGAACGACAGAGGTATTTCACCCAGTATCGATCTTGGCTCGAGCAAGGCGACAATGCACAAGTGCGGTTTTTCGTAGTCACTAGGAAATCCAGGTTTTCAGTGATGCGATGTTGGACCAGACCGAACCTCTGTTCCAGGACACCTTCCTTGTCGATGCCGCGCTGCGCTCGGTCGTGCCCGCGGCCTACCCTGAAGAAAACCCGGATCGGACTTCCCGAGCACTGGTGCCGCTTGCCAGGGATTGTGATCGGTTGGCGGCGAGGGCTGGCGGTCGCTGGCGAGGCGTACCGACGACGACTGCGGTTCACGGTACCAGTCGTTGCGGGGTGCAGCCTAGGTTGCCCTTGCCGTATGCTCTCCATTGTGAATAGGTCATCGTTTCGTGCCGGCCGTCTTTTCGCGCTGTCCTTGGCGACACTGGCGCTGCTAGGCTGCGGCGCAGCGCCAAGGCCGGTACCTGCTAGGCATGGCGATCCGCACGCTGCGCCCTCGCTCGACGTGCTGCCTAGCGCCCCCGGCGATCGCGCTGTGTTCAGCGAGCACGCACGGCAGGGCTTGGTGATGGCCCGGGGCGTGCTGAAGATGACGATTCCCGCACCGCCGGCCGATAGGTCATTCGCGACACTGCAGCAGTGGATCGACACCGCGGTCGTGGACTGGGTTAGCCGACGTAAGGAAGCGATCGATGCCTTGCGGTACCACTTGCTGCAGTCGTCCAAGGCGACGCGCAGCGAGCAGATCGTGGGTCATGCGGTCGTGGGCTTGCTTCAGGAGGATCTGGCCTTGGCACTGCAGGCCTTGCCGTCCCCAGCCGAGCTCGACAGCGAGCCCGAGATTGCCCAGATGTACGCCGAGATCATCCGATTCCAGGCCAGGCCTTTCCTCAGTGCCGCCCTGGTGGAGTTCCGCAGCTGTGCCAATCTGTCCGTTCAGGCATACCCGCGTGTCATGAACTGGGCCCGATTCTGCGATACGCGTTTCAAGCGCCTCAGGAGTGCCATCCAGAGCTAGCCAGCCCTCGACGCCAGTCGATCACAATCCCTGGCAAGCGGTACTAGTCTATCCCGAGTCGCTTCATCTTCCGCCACAGCGTCGTCGGGCTGAGCCCGAGCAGCTTGGCAGCCTGCTCACGGCTGCCGTTGACCTCACCTAGCGCGTACTCGATGTGCCGGCGTTCCGCCTCATCGCGCACTTGCTTCAGCGACATGTTGGCGCGACCCGATTCGGGGGACGGCGGCTTTGGAGCGTCGAGCCGCGCTGCCTCGGGCTGCGGGGCCTCCGAACCGGCTGGTTCTGGAGGGTATGACCCAAGCTCAGGTGGCAGGATATCGACCAGCCGTACGGTCTCGTTCTCCGCGAGCGCCACGCCCTGCTCGATCATGTTCTCAAGCTCGCGAACGTTGCCTGGATACCGATAGCTGCTGAGGTACTCAAGCACCTCGGGAGCGAGGCGGATCTGCCCTCTGGCGTGCGCCTTCCGATTGAAGTTATCCACGAAGTACTGCGCGAGCAGCAGGATGTCCTCCGGTCTTTCGCGCAGGGGGGGGAGCACGAAACGCGCGACATTGAGACGATAGTACAGGTCCTGGCGAAAGCGCTTCTCCTGAATCGCTAGCTGCAGGTCTTGGTTCGTCGCAGCAATCACACGGACATCGACGGTGTAGGCCTTGCTGTCCCCAAGGCGGCGTATCTCACCCTCTTGAATCGCTCGTAACAGCTTCGCCTGAAAGGACGGCGGTGTCTCCGCTATTTCGTCGAAGAAGAAGGTGCCACCGTTTGCCTCCTCGAACAGACCCTTACGCGTGCTGACTGCGCCGGTGAAAGCCCCTCTTACGTGGCCAAACAGCTCGCTTTCCAGCAGGGTCTCGCTGATGGCCGCACAGTTCACCGAGATAAAGGGGCGATCTGCGCGTTGGGAGTAAGTGTGAACCGCTCGAGCAACCAGTTCCTTGCCCGTGCCACTCTCTCCGGTGATTAGCACCGTGGTGTCGGTGGCCGCGATCCGCCGGATCCGCTGCAGGACATCCCGAATGGGTTGCGACGAACCGATGATGCTCTCGATACCGTATCGCTCGCGGTTCTGACGGCGGAACTGGGCCAGCTCACGCCTAACACGGCTGCTGTCGAGTGCTTTGTCCACCTTCACGACCAGTTCTGCGGGCGGAGTGCTCGATTTGTCGATGTAGTCGTAGGCGCCGCTCCGCACGGCCTCGACCGCTGTTGGAAGGGATGCATGCCCCGTGACCACGAACACCTCCGTCCAGGGAGATACTTCCTTGACGTGCTGCAACACAGCCATCCCGTCCACGGGACGCATCTTGAGGTCGGTCAAGACCACATCGAAGGCTCCCCCTTGAATATGATCACGTGCCTGCTCGCCGCTGGTGGCCTGTTCCACCTCGTGGCCCTCGGCGGCGAGCACGGCGGCAAGGGAGCCGCGGACGCCTGGCTCATCATCAACTACGAGGATCTTTGCCATGAGCTCTGTACAACCTTGACGTCAGCCGAACTCCCGGCGCCGGAGGCCCTCCCCGCTATGGCTGTTGCTGTAAGCACCACACAAACACTGCGTGGATGAAACGCCCAGCTCCAGCGCTCGGGCATCGGCGCGACCATCCGGCCGGGCCCATGCCGCGCGCGACGGGTGACGGCGCAGTCATCCTCAGCACCGCAACGCGCTTTGCCACTGTCTCGCGGGACAATCCCCTTGCCGGCTCCCACATGGAGCCCGACTGCCGGCGTCACGACAGTTGGCTGCATAACCCGCCGACCCACTCCCAGGCAAGTCTATGACGACTCGACAAGCAACTTGAGCTCGCTGCGGAGCTCTGCCGGGACGATCAACAAGGGTCGCACGATGGGCTTGTTGCGCAGCTCCCCAAGAAGAAAAGAAGCCTGTCCCAGTCGCTGCACGCGTCCGCCGGCCTGTGCAACCCACAATCCGGCTGAGGAGCGATCGTCCGGTTCCAGATAGGGCACGTCGCTGGCCACGTGCAACCACACCGTGAGCTCCGGATCGAACCCGCGCTCTTGGGCCAACGAACGAGCCGAAACCAGCGCCTCACGCCAAAGCTTGTCGTCTTCGGGCAAGTCCAGGGTCTTGGGCAAGCGACGCTCGGCCAACCTGGCAGTGAGGTCGGCAAGCACCGGATCGGATCCTCGCCGCCAGGAGCGAAAACAGGCCAGCAGCTGCACATCGTCGAGATCGAGGTAATCGCCCAGCGAAGCCTTCTCGCCAAGAGCCGCGGCCTTGACCGCAGGGGGAACTTGCAGCCGGCACTCGCCAGCACGAACGAGCCCGGCGGCTCGTTTGAGGATCGCCCGAATGAGCGTTTCCGCCGCTCGGGTGGACTTGTGATGGTAGACCTGCTGATACATGAACTGACGAGCGAGGAAGAACTCCTCGATCGCCGACAAGCCCTTGCGACCATCGATCGCGATGACCCACGTACCTTCCACCCCGGCACGCGCGAAGCAAAAACCGTGCAGCAGCCAGTCCAGGTCGTACAGGCCGTAGCGCACCCCCGTCATGTGACTGTCACGCAACAGATAGTCACAGCGATCGACGTCCAGCGTACCGCTGACCGCACGCGCCAAATACCCCGACCGATGGTGGCCCCCAAGCAGGCCCGTGACGCGTTCGGGCATACCAGGATCCAAGCCGCGCAGCGCGCGATGAACCTGCGTTCCCGAATCCGAGATGATTTCGTGCGTCCAAGCCTCATGGCTGCGTGCTTCGGGAACCACATCCTCGAACAGATGCGAGAACGGTCCGTGCCCGAGATCATGCAGCAGCGCCGCGGCCAGCGCGTCGCGCTCCGCTTCCCGATCCGGCCGCTCTGGGGCAGGTAGTTGGCTGCCGAGCGCGCGCAGCCGAGCCAGCAGCCGCAACATCACGTGGGCGGCACCGAGCGCGTGGGCGAACCGGGTATGCTCGGCTCCCGGAAACACGAGCGAGGTCAGCCCCAGCTGTCGGATGTGCCTTAGGCGCTGTACTTCGCGGCTCTGCAACAGGGCCGTCACCACGCGCTCTGCGTCCCCCTCGAAGGCGAGCAACCCGTGCACCGGATCCCGCAGTATCATGGCGGCATGCTAACCCGACACGACAGCGGACTCGAGGGGCGATGAGGTCGTGCCATGAATCATTCGCTTGAGCCCGCCAAGAGCGGAAGAGCAACCTGCCGTGGCTGCGGAGAACGCATCGCCAAGGGGTCGCTGCGCTTCGGCGAGCGTCTGCCAAACCCCTACGACGAAGGCGAGACCGAGCAGACATTGTGGTTTCACCCGGTCTGCGGCGCGTCCAAGAGACCCGAGTCGTTCCTGCAAGCGCTCGATGACCACACGCAGCCGCTCGACGACCTGGCGAGGCTACGGCGGCTCGCCCTGCAAGGACTCGAGCACCGGCGCCTGCCGCGTCTGGTACGGCTGGAACCTGCCGCCACTGGGCGCGCACGCTGCCGCCAGTGCCGAGAGCCCATCCCAAAGGGACATTGGCGGATCGCGCTCGACTTCTTCGAGGACGGTCGCTTCAGCCCCGCGGGCTTCATCCATGTCCAGTGCGCCGGCGCATACTTCGGCACGACCGACATCGGCGAGCGTCTCGCCGCATCCCGCGTCGCTCTGTCCGACGATGACCTGTCGCAGCTGCTTCAAGGGGGCTAGTGTCCTGTATCCGAAATCCCGCACATAATTCGCCGGCCCTTGACACCGCTCGCGCCATCGATCGCCGTTTGGCTATCTCCTGGAAATAGCGCTGCACTGCATCGAAATTGAACCGCAGCCTGCGTCGATTCGATGACCCGAGCGTCGCCAATTGCTCGCCGACTTATGTACGTAATCACGGATGCAGGACACTAGTACAACGGATCATAAGTTCGGTCCGGGTTGAGTCCTCCTCTAAACCCAGGGCCTAGGGCCGTGCGACCCGAAAAGCTTCGAGCGGTCCCTGCTGCTTTTCATGCCCCTGCCCTTGCCCTTGCCCTTGCCTCGGATGGCGCGACGCTCCGCGAACGAGGTGGCCGCCTGGCTCGACATCATCGGGCGGCGTCGAGAGGTTCAAGACAACGTGATTGTCGAGGCGCTCGCTGAAGTCGAACAGGTCGTCTCGATATTGGTCAAGCCTATCAAGACGAGCGAACGATGAAAGTTTGGGCAAGGGCAAGGGCATGGCAACGGCCGGCCCCGGAGGGGCCTTCCTCACGAACCAGGCCCCTTCGAGCGGCCTTGCTGAACCCACGCCCTCTGGGCGTGGAGCGTCAGTGGAGTTGGGAGCAACTGGCGGACGCGACGTCCGCGGCCTCTCAGGCGATTGGCGTGAGGGTCCAGGGAAACTGTTGGACGAGCGCTTGGAGGACCTCAGTGCGCGGCGCCCGGAGCCCGGTCTTATCCCAGCGGCCAGTGTGAGTGGGCATCTCGAGCGTCCACCACTGTCGAGTCACCTTGCGCAACCGAGCGTGCGCAACGGGGTCGTGCTCGGGTCCCGAGACAAGAGTCAGGGTGTCGCCGCGCTTGCGAATCCGCAGGTGCTCGAGCCCGTGCTGGCGCAGGAACGCCTCGGTCCCCTCTACGTCGATCTGGTCCGCTGGGTGCTTGGCCATGTCGGTGCCTATGCGGCTTTAGGCAGGGCACGCGTATGCGTGAACTTGCCGGTGAAGGTCCAGCGGAACGGGTGAGCCTCGCTCCGGTTCCAGTGACGGAGGAACGCAAGCACCTCGAGCGCCAGCTGCCCGGTGCTGAAGAAGCTGCCATAGCGCAGCACGCGGCGATGCAGGATGGAGAACCAGACCTCGATTTGGTTCATCCACGATGCGTGTTTCGGCGTGTAGACGAAATGGAAGCGGCCCCCATGCCGCCGGTTGAACTGCGTCCACCGCTTTGATTTGCCGTCGTAGTGCGTGTTGAGGTTGTCCCAGACGATGTATACCTCGCCCTGGGGGTAGGCGCGCGCCAGTTGCTCCATGAACTCGACGGTGGCCTCGGCCGTTCGCTCGGGCACGACCCGGCCGAGCACCTGCCCGTCGCGGATGTCGAAAGCGGCGAGCAGGCACGCGGTGCCATTGCGGATGTACTCGAACTCGCGACGCACGACGCCGCCCCGACCCACACCTGTAGCGTGCTTACGCTCCAGCGCCTGCATCGGCTTTTCGTCCACGCACACCACCTGAGGGTAGGCCGCAGGCTCTAGGTACAGCTCGCAGACACCAGCCACTTTCACATCAAAATCGGGGTCAGGGCTGTGCAGCCATTGCCGCACGCGGTGCGGGCGCAAACCCTGGGAGCTGAGGATCCGCTGCACGGTGCTGCGGCTGATCGCGCAGCCCGTCTGCCTCTGGGTCGCATCGGCCAGAGCCTGCAGCGTCCACACGTCACGGAACGCAGAGTACAGCTTGTCCGGCCTGTCGCATGCAAGCTGCACCACCGCACAGCGCACCTCAAGCGCAATCCGAGCCGGCCGGCCCGGGCGGTCCGCTTCCAACAGGCTCTCAACACATGGCGATTGCTCCCAGCGCCTGCGCCACTTGCACACGTTGCGCGCACTGCATCCGACCCGCCGGGCTACCTCCGTCAGCCCCTGTCCGCGTGCAAGCCCATCGATGATTCTCGCGCGCCGCACCAGCCCGGCCGGCCCTGTTCGACGCCAGATCAACTCCTTGAGGCGCTGGCGCTCCACACGCCGCACCTCCAACTTACGTGCTGCGGGGCCAGGTGTCACAAGGATTAGATCGCACCGAGGCCTCGCTTATTCAACTCGGATCGATTTTCCGGGTCGCGGTACTAGTTATGGCAACCGAACCGGATCTCAAACCGTCAGAAGTTGCCTTCACCTTGATAATGCCCTTCTCCGTACCGGATCGAAGGACAAGCAGCGCACGACCTTCCAGGACCCTACACTTATTCCCGTGAAACGGATAACCAACAGGTGCGTAAGGACTGCTCGATCCAACACCCGCAATTGTG
>JAKSBK010000271.1 GCA_022361155.1 Pseudomonadota bacterium | reverse complement strand
GGCGCTCACGAAGCTACAGTCGCCGAACACGGACAATGCGTAGAGTTCGTCAAAAACGACATGCAGACCCTTGGCCTCGGCCCAGTCCAGGATCCGGGTGAGCTCGCGCTGGCTGTGGACCCTGCCCAGCGGGTTGTCCGGACTGGTAAGCAGCAGGGCTCGGAGCGGCCGTTCGGCGGTCTCGTAGGCTTGCTCCAAGTTTTCGATTCGGAGCTGAAACTGCGTCTCGCGCCGGGTGTGCACGGGCACGATCTGCAAGCTGTCGCGGGTCTCGAGGTCCGCCCAGAACCCCGCGTAGCTCGGCGTGGGTACCAAGACGCCGTCGCCCGCATCGGCGATGGCGTAGAACACCAGCTCGAGCACGCTGCCCGCCCCGGCCAGCACGGCGATCTGCTCGGGCAACACGGATCGTCTGAAGACGCGCTCCGCAAGGAAGGCGGCGAGTGTGCGGCGGAATTCGAGGTTCCCGACCATCGCGTCGTAGCCGAGGCGCTGCGCGGGCATGGCGCCGACCTGGCCGAGTCGCGAGGCCAGCAGCTCAGTCACTTGCTTGTTCTCGGCGATGCACAGCGCGATGTACCCGTCAGGCCGCGCCTGGGCGTCCCATGCCTCCTCCTGGCGTGCGTAGTGCTCGCTAACGTACTCGGGCAGCGGTGGCTCTCTGACCAGGTCAGCGCCGCGCTGCGACAATCCAGACGCCATCGCGTGCTCTTCCTTCTCCGGGCAGCCGGCACACTAGAACGTGAGCTCGAGCCCCGCGGTAGCATCGACCACGAGCATGAAAGCGGGAAGCTGCAGGTCGAGCTCCGGGGTGAAGTGTAACGCAAACGCAGAGCCAAGCCGGTAGCGAGCGGAAAAGCCGGTATGCAAGCCGAACATTCCCGAGATCGCGAAGGGTGTTTGTGCATTGCCCCTGGACGTTGGTGCCCGGGCTTGGATCTGGCCGCCGGTGGCACCGAAAAACGTCGAGAACAGGAGGCCCGTGGGCCGGGACCGACTGAGCAAGTACTCGAGCCGCCCGCCCGCCAGCATGTTGGCCATGGTCCCTCGACCGGCCTCGAGCTGCAGCCGCACGATCCCCTCCAAGGCCACGCGATCGGACAGCCACACGCCCAGTGCGGCACGCATGGCCAACACGGCGACAAAGCCGGGTGTGTTGACGCGCACACAATAGCGCGACGGATACCGGAGGCCGGGATTGGCGTCACCGGAGGCTGTCTGTACGCCGTCAGCAGGGCATTCCGAGGAAGCATAAGGCGTCAGGCTGCCTCCTGGTGTCCCCACAAAAGAATCGCTGTCTGGCACCCAAGGACTCTCCAGGCCGGCAACGTCCGCAAATCGGGTCTCCACACCGGGACCGGGGGCGACACCCATTCTGTCGGTGGTGAACACGGGGATGGCGGGCAGACCGGTGTTGGCGTCGATCGGCGGCCCGCGGTCCGCGAGCATGCCGGCTTTCATCCACACAGAACCCACCGTCATACCGGCGCGGACGAAGACGCGGCCCGCATTGCCGCTAGCCCGGAGCCGTTCGTCGCTCGCCCTCGGCGCGCACAAGTTATCGCTACAGTAAAGGCCGCCGCGGCAATCTGCATTGCTGGCGCACGCATCTCCCAGCGCGCCCTGACCGGGTCCGCCTCCCTCGCACGCAACCCCGGGAGGACACTCACCACATCCAGTGGGCGGCGGCAGACCCGGGAAGGCCGGAGCCGGCCCGAGGCGCTTGGACACCACCTGCACGCGCAGCGGCTGGTGTTGCGAACCGGCGGAGCCGACCATTTCGCCGTTATCGCCGAAGGCTGCGATGTAGTAGCTCACCCCGGGCTCCCACACGTCCTCGCAAGCGAGCTGGTAGCCGTAACCCCGGCCAATCTTGCGCATCTTCACGCGCTGAAACTCCTTCATATCGGACGACTTGTAGAACAGGAACAGCCGCAGGCTCTCGAGGTCCCCCGCGGAGCCCGTACCGTCCTCGGCGAGCTCGACGTACAGGGGCAACGGAACCTGACTTTCTTGCTCTCGCGGCGGAACGTGCGTGATGATGCCTTGCCCGACACCCTGCCTGTCCGCGCTCGAAGCAGCGGGTTCCGAGCTCTCGGCCGCGGGGTCGACACCCGCGACCACACCCCGCTCGGCCTCCTGCGGTGAAACGAAGTCGGCGCAAGCGCCTGCCTCGATCTCGGCCTTCGCCGTCTCGAAAGCCCTGCTGATGGAAGTCGTGCGGAAGAACCGGTCCAGCTCGATGTCCGGATCCAGGCACAGCGCCTGGATCAGGTAGGGCAGGCCGTTCTCGGCCTCCCTGAGGCCTCCCACGTAGACGATGCCCAGATGCAGGTGAGTGCGAGCCAGGGTGGACGCCTTGACTCCACCCTGGGCCGCGATCCGCAGCGCCTCCTCGAGTGTGGCCCCGGCAAGATTGACTTCGGAGGCCAGGTAGGCCTGGATGGAGCGCTCGTTCAGGTCGGCGACTTGCTTGTCTACGGACTGCGCACGCACCCCGCCGCCGCTGGCCAGCACGCACCAGACGGCGATCAGCCGGCCGATCGCGAGCATCCGCGCCCTGCTCGAGCTAGGCTGCCCATCCAGTGCTGGCGCCGTGCGGCATCGCCGCCGTTCGGTCGCGGCACGGTCGCCGGCGGCAGGCAGGTCGAGGGCAAGCGACGGCCATAGAGGCGCTGCGGGGGCTTGGCCGGGGAATGGACCACCGGCCGGGTGGCTCCGGATCGGTGCACGACCCGGTGGCTTGTGATCGATGCGGACGAACTCCATTGCACTCTACCTCGGAGACGGTCGTGCGGACCCGCCGCAGCAGCGGGAACCAGTCACCTGGCACCCTCGCCCGCAACCACAGCTCGAGCGTCGGTGCGCACGAAGCTGATGCGCCGCGTCGCGGACGGACCGGACACCAGCGCGCGTTGCTCCCCCGTGCGTGTCGCACCATAGGCTCGCGCGGTCAAGCGCGATGGTGCCACTCCGCGATCCACGAGGTAGCGCCGCAGCGCCTCGGCGCGAGCGCGGGACGACTGCAGGCCGCGGGCGCGCGACCCCCTCGAAGGCGCACCCACGACGATTTTCAGACGCAGACGCGGAAAATCGTGCAGCAGGTGCGCCAGCTCGTCCAGTATCGAAAAGGATGCTGGCGCGATCTCCGATCCGGCGCGTACGAAGCGGATGGGCTCTTTGACGAGCACAAAGCGCTTGGTGAGCTGCAAGCGCTTGAAGGCCTGTGCGCAGCCGAATGTCGACGCCGGGCCCGGTACCAGCGGGCAGCGATCGATGTCATCGGGCAGGCCGTCGGCGTCGTTATCCGGATCAGGACACCCGTCGAGGTCGTCCACCCCGTCGAGGTCCTCCAGCTCCAGCGGACACTTGTCGGCTGCATCGGCAACCCCGTCCAGATCGTTGTCTGGATCGGGGCAGCCATCGCCGTCGAGGTAGCCATCCAGGTCCTCGCGCTGAAGCAGGCAGCTGTCCACGCGGTCAACCACGCCATCCGAGTCCGTATCCGCGCGCTCCGGGCAGTCCAGCAGCTCCGGGATGCCCGCGCCTCGCGCGACCGCACCCGGGCAGCGAGCCTGGCCGCGATTGGGGTCCCGAGGCGACACCCTGGAGGCGTCCGCCCCCCGGCGAGCACTGCTGCGGGCACTGCTACGAGCACTGCCGAGCGCGTCGCGACAGGCACGGGTGGCACTCAGCGTGCGCGCCGCTCGCGCGTTGGGCTCCGCAACGCGCAGGTGAGCCTGCGCATCGCCTGCGTTGCCCTGCCGCAGCTCGACCCGGGCAAACGAAGCGTGAGCTCGGGCAACCGCGAGCTCACGCGGCGCGCAACGGTAGGCGCCCTCGAGCTCCGCCTCGCGCAGGATCTGGCGAACGAGGTCGAGCCTTCCCTGGATCCTGGCGCCTTGCCCACATCCAGACGAGACCAGAAACAGCGCCACCAAAAAGGGGCAGATGCGCCGCACGCTCGCGCAGCGAGCACTCGACCAGCAACGAAGCTCTCGGTCAGTGAGGGCGCCGTTCATGGGTGAGCCTCAGGGCCTCTACCGCGTGCCGGTACGCAATTCGCGCAAACTGGAGCGCGTCCTCGTAGGACGCCTCGCTCGCTTCCTGACGCGCCTTTCGCAGGTGCTCGGCGGCTGAGTAAAACTCGTAGGGAGCAAACCGTGGGGCATCGGCTTCGCTCGCTCGCTGCACAGCCCGGCCGGCCCGCTGGGTCTGCACGGTGAAGAGCGCGGGTCCACAACCGGAGCCAACGAGCGGGACGACCGCCAGCACGGCAGCAACAAGTGCCAACCGGACCCGATCCCCGCGCCTCCGAGTCGAGTCAACCGCCATTCGTGCCACGCAGGCGCCAAATCAGAAACGCCGCCCCGGCGAGCAGGATACCCCCCATGACCAGGCCAGCGTGCATCACGGGGCCTCCCAAGTAGCCTGTGGTGCCGAAACCACCGCGATACTGAGCATACGTGCCCACGACGCCTAGCCTTTCCTGAGCGATCAGCCCGACCGCAAGACCGGCGAGCGGCGACGCGACCGCGATCAGCACGCCCGCTCCCGTGCGTTGGGCTCGCGTGAGCTGGGCCCCAACGGCAAACCCGAGCACTCCCAGCGCGAGCTCCAGGAGCAGGCCCGCCAGGGCCAGCGCGGAAGGAACCACGCGCACGTCCACCGCGTAGAGAAGGAACCAATCACCGTGAAAGACATAGAAGTATAGCGATACTGGAACCACCAGCAGCCCTAGAAATAGCGCGTAGGCCCCAAAACTGTCGGTTCGCAGCAGCGCTCGGGGACTCAGTCGAAGCTCCGACGCTGCCGCGAGCGCGGTCCCCGCCCCCACTCCGAACACCAGCAAAGCGAGCGTTGGCAACGGCAAGTTCGCACCTCCTCCGGCTCGCCAGACCATAGCGCGGGGCCGGCAGCAGCCAAACATCGAGCGCCTGGGGCCGCCGGCGCACGACGCTCGCCCCGCAGCGCTCGCCAGCTGCTACCCCTACCGGGGGCTGAAGACGGATCGCACGGTTTCCTCCAGGCTCCGCCTGGCCCGGTAGCCCAGCACCCGCCGTGCCCGCGCATCATCGACCATGCACACGTAGCGAAGATGATCGAGCTCGGGGCGCGGATAGTGGCTGAGCCGGTGGGACCATAGCCTGTCCAACAGGGGTGCGGCGACCGAAGCCGGAAGCGAAACGGGGCGTTTGTCGAGGATTCGCAAGACACGGCCAAGCGGCAGCTCGGCCGGACCGCGCAGGTTGAAGATGCCGCGCAGCCCTGGACGTAGCGCCAGCTCGATCGCGTCCGCCACGTCGCGTTCATGCACGACCTGGACCATGGGATCGAAGCCGAGCAGGGTCCAGGGTCTCGGCAGTCTCAAGTAGTTGCTCGCCGCGTTGTTGATGCGCCCAAGGATATGGCAAGGCCGCAGGATCACCGTCTCGGTCTCGGGGTGCTTCCAGAAAAAGCTCTGCGAGAGTATGTCGACCTCTACCAGGTCCCTGATCTCGCTGAACTCCTGGGCACCAAGCAGCGGCGCCTCCTCGGTGAGGAACTGTGGATTGTCTGGCCTCGGCCCGTACAGACGCGCGCTCGATAGCACGACGAGCTTGGGCACGCGGTACTCGGCCATGTGCTCGACCAGCTTCTGGAAGCCTGCCACATTGAAGCTATGGTGCGAGCGGTTGCTGGCACGCACGTTGTGCAGGGTGCCCAAGTGTACGACCGCGCGGATGCCCCCGGATCGAAACACGTCGCGCGTACGCTTGCGGCGCAGGTCCAGGCGATGGTGCGCCACGTCGCTCGGCCTGTCTTCGAAACGGCGACGGTCGATCCCGACCACCGGCCCGGCGCGGTGCAGCTTGCGGGCGAGCAGCTGCCCGATGCGGCCACAGATGCCCGTGATCAAGACCGCGCCGTCCGCCTGGTCCGGCTCCGTGTTTTCCTGCTTGCCGTTACTGGGCTCTTGCATTCGCTCCTCGTAGCGTAACCGTAACCGTGGACGGGGTCTTCGCCTCAGCGGCTCCCTGGATGCCTCGACGCTTGCGTCGCTGCGGCCACAGCCGGCGCGCGTTCCGCGTGCGCGCAGGTACCGGTGTGCTCAGAAACTGCAGCTCGGCCTCGAGGATCTCCCCGCCCGCGACGACGAAAAGACTGCGTCCCCTCAGGGGTTCGCTGAGAGCCGCGTCCATGTAGTGCCAGTCGGCCAGGTAGCGGCCGTCCCCGGCGGAACGATCGACGCGCAGCAGCCGTAACGCCAGCCAGGGAACCGAGGCGAACGCGCTCGCGTGCCAGCGTCTAACCGCCGCTCTTCCGTCGTGCCGCCTGGGCAGCGCGCTGTCCGGTGCGGCAACGGGCTCGCGCAACGAAGCCGCCGTGGCCAGCAGGCGGGCAATGGCACCGGCGTCTCGACGATTGAAGTGCGCGGCGTAGTGCCGGATAAGCTGCTCATCCCCGAGCAGCGCCGGACCCGTCTTGTGGTACACGAGCCGCGCGTCGAGCCCTCCGCATCGGGCTGCCCCAAGGACATGAAGCTCCAGGGCGCCCTGGCTCAGGCTCAGGTCTGCGAACCGGAGCGGGGCTTGCTCGCCGCCGCAGTGCGCCCCAGGCGGCAGCACGATCTCGGCCTGCTGCTCGAGCACCCAGCCTGCGGGGTCGTCCCGACGGCCTTTGCGTTGCAGCGCGTCGATTGCGGTTCGCGCGCATCCGGTGCTCTCCTGGTCGTACACGAACAGGGCCCCGCCACCGCGAGCCTCGACGCGCAGCTCGCCCAGTCGATCGCGGGCCTCCAGTGCGGGTGAGCCGTCGGCACACTCGCCCCCCGTGAGCAACCACCTGCTGCCGTCGAGCGCCGACCAGCGTCCCAGTTGGGCCTGCCCGGGCGCCGCCAAGACGGCCCGCGGCCCGCCGCCACATGCGCTCATCACGGTCGGCAACCATAGCAGCAGGCTCGCGACCGACAGCCGCCGCACCCGGGTCGAAGGCCATGTTCCCGCCTGTTTCTGAACCGCAAGCCAGCACGTCATGGTCCACCCGACCCCTTGGGGTCCGTCACAGAATACCTGGTCGAGACCGATTCGGAGGTCGATTCGAGGCCGATTCGGAGGCCGATTCCGAAAACCGATGTGCGTGCCCGACGCCGATCGCCGAGAGCCCGGCCCGAAGGCACATCCGCATCGGAATCCGACCACCGGGCTCGGTATCGGCCCTCCGCCGCGGAATCCAGCCGCGGAATCTGGCCTCTCGGCCTCCGCCTCCGAATCGGCCCCCGGGCTCGGCACCGCGATAATCTAGCTAGGGCTAGGGGCAGGCGCGGTTGCAGACCTTCACCCCGCCGCCGCAGCTACGCAGCTTTCCCTGGCAGCGAAGCTGGCAGGGGGAACCTTTACCGCAGCCGCTCATCAGGCAGCTCGCACCCGGCTGGCAGTGAAGCTCGCACACGGACTCGCGGCAGTCGAGCGAGCATTGCGCGTTGCGGCGGCAGGTCTGCTCGCAGCGGCCGACCACGCAGGCCAAGCTGCATTGCGCGCCGGACGCGCAGGTCGACTGGCATTGCTCGGCGCTGCAGGTTTGATTGCATGTGCAGTCCGTCGTGCACACGCCGCAATCGCCACCGGGGCACGCTTTGACACAGTCGCAGGGACCGGGAGTGTAAACACACTGCCTGCCGTTGCAGTGGTCGATCGTGCAGGGATCGCCATCGTCGCAGCGGATCCCGCAGCCTCCGCAGTCGCTGATCGAACCGAGGGAGCGTTCGCAGCCATTGGCGGGCAGGCCGTCGCAGTCCTCGTAGCCCGGCTCGCAGGACACGGTACAATAACCCGCCACGCAGACCCCGCTCGCGTTGGCGGCATCCGGGCAGCGCCCGGAACACGGCAAGCCGCCATCCATGCCGAGCACCTGCACCGGAGGCCGCGCCACGAAGATCTCGCCGCCGCACCGGATGCTGAGGTCGTACACGCCCGGCCGGGGGGGCTCGTCGAGCCGCACGTCGATGTGCGATGGACAGGCCCCCCGCACCGAGCCCGCGAGCGCCCCAAAGCGCACGTCCAGCCGGCGCCGCCGCAGCCGTCCGCCTTCGAGCACGATGTAGCGCTCCAGCGGAATCCCCGAGATCTCGAAGCGGGCGCTCTGCCACTCACGGGCCAGGATCTCGCTCGGGGTGACGGTCACGCTCTCGGTGGGACGGCACGCACCCAGCAAGACAAGCGCGCACCATCCCGCACAGGTCGCGATCCGAACCATCCCGGATACCAAACGGCAGCGCCCGGGCATTTTTGAGCCAGGCCGATCCCGCTTCCCAAGAAGCTCAGGAAGTTCTACACCGTGGCCTCGTGGTGGCAGCATGCCTCGAGTCTGGGACGGGCTTGGCTGGTGCGTCGCGCCGGCTCGTCGAGCGCCGGCGACCCAGGTCCTGCCGGCCCCGGGTCAGCCGCACTGTCAGCCGCACTACGCACCCCTGCCCGGAAGCCGGGCGCCAGCACGGGCCACGCAAGGCAACCGAAGCGAAACAAGGAGACGTACCGCATGCCACGGCAGCACTGTAACTCGATGGGAGCCGCGCCCTGGTTCGCTGCGCTGCTGGCGATCGTACAGGCGGGCGGCTGCGGAACGCCCCATACCGACCCCAACTGCGGCGACGGGGTCCGGGGACCCACCGAAGCCTGCGACCCGGCTGTCGCGGCGGGCCAACCCGGCGCCTGCCCCACGAGCTGCGACGACGGCAACCGCTGCACCGACGATCTCCTCACGGGATCGGCCGATCAGTGCACCGCAGCCTGCCTGTTCCCGCCGAACGGCGCCTGCACGGACAGCTGCGGAGACGGCACCCTGCAGCCCTACGAGCTGTGCGACCCGGCCATCCCCACCGGAGCGCCAGGCGCCTGCCCCACGAGCTGCGACGACCAGAACGCCTGCACCGTGGACACGCTGACCGGCAACCCCATGCAATGCAGCGCAAGCTGCGCGCACAAGCCCATCGACCGGTGTGTCTCGGGCGACGGATGCTGTCCCGCGACCTGCCAGGGCGCCATGGACCGCGACTGCCCTTGCGGCGACGGAATCCTGCAGCCCGATGAGCTGTGCGATCCCGCGATAGCGGCCGGAGCCCCTGGAGCCTGCCCGGTGAGCTGCGACGACGCTCAGGCCTGCACCCTCGACGTGCCCACGGGCAATGCCGCGACCTGCGATGCCGCCTGCGAGCACCGCGCCATCCAGACCTGCCAGCCCGGCGACGGCTGCTGCGGCCCCGGCTGCAGCGTGGCCACCGACCCGGACTGCTCCGCCATGTGCGGCGACGGTGTCCTGCAACCCCCGCGCGAAACCTGCGACCCGATGATCGCCGCGGGGCTCGGCGGGGCCTGCCCCATGAGCTGCGACGACGGCATTGCCTGCACCCAGGACCGGCTGGTGGGCAGCGCCGCCCAGTGCAACGTCGTGTGCGAGCGCCTTGCCATCACCCACTGCCAGCCCGGCGATGGCTGCTGTCCCTCGTCTTGCGGCTTCTACGAAGACAGCGATTGCCCCCCGCCGGCCGGAGGCGTGGGCGTGCCGTGCGCCGCCGACGGCGACTGCCTGCTGCCGGGCGCTGCCCCGGGGCTGCGCTGCTTGACCCAGGAGCAGACCGGCTGGCCGGGAGGCGTGTGCAGCCTGGGCTGCATGGCCCAGGGCGATTGCCCGCAGGCGAGCCGTTGCGTGGGCCTCGCCGAGATGAAGCAGCGCGTGTGCCTGCCGGGCTGCCTGGCCGACGCCGACTGCGAGCGTCCCGGCCACGCGTGCCTGGGCGGCGCCCGGCACGTGTGCG
>JAKSBK010000270.1 GCA_022361155.1 Pseudomonadota bacterium | reverse complement strand
GTGAATGACCACCGCCTAAAAGGCGGCGGCCTCGAAGGGCCGTGATGGCGGGTCAAGAAACGGCGCGCCCACGGAGTCGACTTCAGTCGACGGGCGCGCCCCGAACCCACCGCCTTCAGGCGGTGGTGCCGGCGCTCAGTTGGACACCCAGGTAGGCGGCTAACGATGTGAGGAAGTCAGTCCCTACCGTGGCACCCACCTACTTGACCCCGCGGAGCCCGCTTGGCGCGGTAGCCGGATTGGAGGGCGAACGAGTCGTGTACTCGAACACGGCATCGAGACTCTGCAACGTGCTGCGGGCTGCGCTGCGGGACTGCTACAGAAGCCGAAAGCGACCGTAGCTTTGGAAGTCGCGGTCGAAAGCCATGGCTTCTTCGATACCCAGGCGCTCCATGACGGCGAAGCTCAGAGCGTCGCAAAAAGAGTACACCTTGTCTTCGTGGCTGCGGAGGATGGAGACTGCTCGTGTCTCGTCCAGCGTATCGACTCGGACGATTGTGAAGGCGCCGGCCTCCACACGATCGAGGAATCCGAGCGCCAACGTTCGGCTGTCGCGCGTGTGCGTACGAAACAGCGTGTAGGCTTCGCACACGACGCTGTTGGTCGTCACGAGGTTCCAGTTTTCGGTGGCGGCTTTTCGAAACAGCGGGACGGCGCGCGCGTGGAGCCGATCCTCCGCGACGACGTGGGCAAAGATGGCGCTTGTGTCGACAAAGACGCGCTTCAAGGCTTCGTCGCGTACGCCTCAGCAAGGTGCCTGTATTTGTTCTCGGACACATCCGTGTGCTCTGAGTGGCCGGTTCCCGCCATCTCGAGCCAGCCCTGCATGGCGGCCCGCCGGCGCTGCTCGTCGCCGGGGTGCTCCTCGCTTTCATCTGCTTCGGAGTCTTGTTTCGGCGGATCGGTGTCCGGGCGCACAGCGGCCAACTGGCGCTTGAGCCAACGCTGCTCGTTCGCCGGAAGATGCTGGAATTCCTCAAGAAGTTTCTTCGCTCTAGCGTTCATTCTGGTGTTCAAGCCTACCTTGACGCGAGCGCCATGGCCAGTCGACCTCGTGCGGTCCCAATTCTCGCTGGATCGGCCTGGCCTGGGGGCGGCCTGGGCCGGAGGGAAATCGGAGACAACGCGGAGCGGTTCCACAGGGACAGCCAGAGTACGGCCCCGGGAGCCACACCCAGTGTCTGGCTTGACTCGCGCCTACTATTTGTAACCCCCCAAAAACATGTCTGACATGACGCTAGTCCTTCACCCGTGTGACCTTGGTCGATGATCGCGGTCGATGTGGTGCCGGATGCAAGGACGACGATGCAGGAATGGCAGGCCCCATTTCAAGGAGGAGGACGCCGCAGATGGCATTTCATCGGCCGTGAGGGGGATCAAGGTCATGCGGGTGAAGGACGAGTACTCATTAGAGACCCCAGCTTTGCCGGGGAGACCCCCAGCGTTTGGCATTTCCGAGAATCGATCAGGGATCCCCCGTTTCGAGGACTACGAGCAACTGGTGCGCTACACGGGTCGAGCGATCCGCACCGGCAGTGCGGTGCGCTGCCCGAAGAGTTGGCTCGATTGTGATGGATCTCGGATAGATGGAGGCAACTCGCTACGCGACTTCAACGGCTCGCCCAGGCCGCGAACGGCTGGAGCAAGCGCGCGAACGCCATGAAATGGGTGACGAGCAGGAGGGGTACGAGCATCGTCGGGATGTACCAGACGGCTCCGAAGCCAGCGACCACGTCCACGTGACGCAGGGCGTTCGCAAGATCTACCGTGCCGACGATGTTGAACAGCCACGCAAGAGCGATGGCGCCCGGCCATGACCTCCGGAGCGCGAACACGGCCAACAAGGCCAACATACCGGTGGCCAAGTCGCCGTAAGCCGCGGCCGTTGCGAAGCCATCGGGGAGTTGCCGGGCAACCACGCCGGGCACCATGAACACCATCCCGATGTGTCGAAACGCGTGCGGGAGTGCCAGCCAGAACAGCGCCTCTGAAGGTGCCATAAGCGCGAGCCGAGGCGCAAACACCCACTTGGCGATCACCCCCCACGCGATCATGCTCAGGACGAACTGCATCACGAATATCTGTTGCGTTTCCATCTTGGTTCCTTTCCGCCTCGAAGGGGTCAGCGCGCTCGAGACTTCGCGCGTGTTTGGAGGAGGGCCACCGCGTGCAGGATCACGAAGGCAGGCACGAGGAAGCCGGGGATCAACGAGAGGGATCTTTTCCTTCCCTCGCATAGTTGTATATGCAACTTATGCCTCAAAAAAAAGTTCGCGCTACTGCGGTCCCCTACGACTCAGCAACGCGTTACCAATCTGGTGGATCGAGCTTGCGCCGGCGGGGCTCAGCGCAGCCCGCGCTCGCGTCTGGGCCTTGTCCCATGCGGGCAGCGATCGCCCGAGCAGCGCTTCACCTTTTGCGCTCGTTGTCAGCAGCTGCTTGTGCCCCGATGGGGCCGGCTCCACGTTCAGCCAGCCGTTGTCGCTCATCCGCGCAGCGCTCCTGCTCACGGTGGACTTCTCCATATGGAGGCGCCGAGCGATCTCGTTTGGCGACACGGGGCCATGGTGAGCGACGACGACCAGGATATTCAACTGACCCACGGTCACGCCGAGCGGTCGCAGCGCGTGGTCGTAGATGGCCGTGATGGTGCGGTTGATCATGCGAATGCGCACGGCGAGGCACTCTGTCGTGATCCTGCTCACGATCTGGTCCATGGTTTTGGGCTTGCTGGACGGCATCAAGTTCTCCGTGTGTTGTATATGCAACATCGAATCTGTCTTGTCAACCCCCTTGTTGACCTGCTCGGGATGGCGGGCAGCGAATTCCTTGAGCGTTCTTCCTCTGGGAAGGGCGTTTCCGCAGCCAGGCCCTGCTGGACGAAGGCGCTGTTGACCTGCCCCCCGGGCGGCGTGGACCCGTTGCGGCCCGCGCTGCGCTTCCGCGGGACCGCGTTGGGCGCACACGATGCTTCAGTGGACCGCCGCCCGACGCTGCCGGACGCCAAAAAAATGGATGTCCTTTTTATGCTGCCACGAGATCCAAGGCCGATCCAGACCCGATGCGACGCCGTGGTACCACGTGGTATCCCGCTGCCGGCGGCGGGCTTTCTTGTGCGGGCAGGACCCGTACTCGGGACGCCACTTCGACCACCGCAGGGTGCTTCGCCAGCGGCTCACATTTGCGGAATCGTACGCTCCATGAAGCCGTCGAAGAGCGGCACGGTGAAGGCCGTGTCGCCATGACTGGGGCTGTGGATCATGCCTTTTGCGATGAGCGTGCTTCGGGTAGGGCCGAGCGAGGTAACTTTTCTGCCTAGCCTTTGAGCCACGTCCCCCGAGCGATGCGGGCCGGGCCCAAGATCGGCCATGGCGCGCAAGTAGCGTTTCTCGGACGGCGTCAGGCGGTCAAAACGGACGCGAAAGAAGCTCGCGTCCAGATCCGCTACCGCAAGCGCGGTCGCTTCGACCACGTGATCCGCGCGGATCGGTGATCGGTCGGCGCTGGCCCAGGCATGCTTGCCCCACTCCTGCAGGAAGTAAGGGTAGCGTTGCGTTTGTCGCAGTATTTCGTCCAGGGCACCGCCGGTGAACTCGACACCCTCGCGGGCTGCCGGCGCCGTGAGGGCCAGCCTGGCCGCGGTCGGGTCGAGCGGTCCGATCTCGGGAAACTCGAAGAGGCGCTCGGCATAGGACTTGGCGCGACCCGTGCGACCCACCACTTGGGGCAAACCGGCGGCAACGAGCGTGATCGGGAGCTGACCTTGAGCCGCACGATGCAAGGCTGTGATCAACGCGGCCAGCTGGTTTTCCTCCACGTACTGCAGCTCGTCCACGAACAACACCACGGAGGTGTTGCGCTCGCGTGCAGCCTCGCCTACGGCAGCCAACAAGTCCGCTAGGTCGACCTCCAAGTCGCCCGAGTCCGCGAGCCCGGGTTCCTTGGGTGTGGACACCGAGAGCTCGATGTCCGTGTACTTGACCTTGAGCGCGGATACGAAACCGGCAAGTGCCGTGAGCGCTCGTGTGACGGCGCGGCTCGCCGCCTCACGGCGATCAAGCCTGAGAAGGCTCGAGCGTAGCACCGGCGCGAGCACGGCCGGCAGCGAGCGGTCCTCTGGAGCTTCTAACCGCAGGCAGTGCATGCCGCGCGCCTCCGCATCGCGCAAAATGCGGTTGAGCAGCACAGTCTTGCCCACCCCGCGCAGGCCGACAAAAATGACGCTCTTGTCCGTGCGCCGGGAACGGATGCGATCCAGTGCGATTTCGACCCGCTCGAGCAGGGCGTCACGCCCAGCAAGCTCGGGTGGAGGGGTACCTGCACCAGGTGCGTAGGGGTTGCGACGGGGGTCCATCTGGCCAAGTATAGCAAGTTTAGGATGGTTTACTGGAAACACATAAACCTCCCTAAACTCGATCAAATTAGAAGACACCCAATTTCTCGATCACCCACACCCAGAGGCGGCTGAGCTGGCCGACGCCGGCTTGGGCGAATGGGCTGCATCGCTGCCCGAGGGCGATGAGGGGCTGGTCGACATGTCCGCGGGCACTCCGGTGCGATGGGTCGAGAGCGAGGGCTGGGTCGAGGAGCAATGAACCTCGACCGCGGCACTGTCGTCCTCGTTGGCCTCGATCCCACGGTTGGCCGCGAGCAACGCGGCCTGCGACCGTGCATCGCCGTCAGCGATCCCG
>JAKSBK010000269.1 GCA_022361155.1 Pseudomonadota bacterium | reverse complement strand
TTCCGATTGACGGACTCGCTGCTTCAGTCCATCGCGGCGTGTAGCACGCGAAATCTGATCTAGGTTGCGAGCTTGGGATCGTACTCCTGCTCGCGAAGCCAAATGGCCCAAAGAAGAAAACCTCAACGGTTTCTTCCGTGCCGGCGATCAGAAGCGAAGGAGCGCTGACAAACGTTCTTGCAGATCGGCGAGCGCGGTTTCGACGTTGGGCAGCTCGGGCACGAACGGCCCGAGGGTGCGCTCCCATGTAGCGCGAACCTCTTCGACGAGTCGCGCTTCGAACACTTGCTCGACTGACGTGAGATGGACGTCGCGCACGCCACACTTTTGCGGCAGCACAGCCGAGACGCGCTCCCAGCTCAAGCGGTCTTCGGGCGCGCGGACCAAGTGCCAGAGGTCGTAGTAGTCCCGTGCGCGCGGTCGGGTCCAGCCACGCGCTGTCAGTTTCGCCAGCGTCTGCTGGGTCGAGCGCAGCTTCTCGGCACCGATCTCTTCGAGGCTGTAGGCTCGCAGGTTCGCGTCGATGGTCTCTTCATAGCCGTGGTGAATAGACTGGCGATCAGAGGCAAGCAGCACCGGCTCGTCGTGGGTCACCTCGATCTTGACCGGAACCATCGGTTGGCGCTGCCAGGGAAACTGCGCGCGAACGATGAAGGCTTCCTGTCCGCCAGGATGTGGATCGCGCTCTTCGTACCGCTCGACCGTGAACGTGAGCGGCGCGATCTTGCGTACGGCAGCCTCGGCGCGTGCGATGGCCTTGCGGATCGCGCCTTCGAGATCATCGCTGCGTGGGCCGTCGATCGCTGAGAAGTCGAGGTCATCGGAAAACCTGTACGATCCGAAGTGAATCTTCTTGAGCGCGGTACCGCCCTTGAAGACGAACGTTTCGCCCAGGGCTTCGCTTTCACCGATGCCGAGGAGCACATAGCTCTGCGCATAGTCGCGCTCGATGACGATCTGGTTCACACGAGAGAGCTTGGCTGCATCCTGGAGACGGCGTCGCAGTGCTCTCATCGCGGTGCATCCGGTCTCAGGTTGTCCTGCAGCGCCCAGCGGCCATCACGTCGTCCTCGCTTGGGCTTGGTCGGATCGAGTAGACGGTAGCCCTTCACAGGACGGCGACGCAGCGGATCGATCTCCGAGGGATCCGCGCCGACGATCTCGAGCGCGTACCCGATGCGCTTGATCGCGGCGTCCTTGTCGTAGCGTTGTGCATGCGCGACGAGACGCGCGACGTCGAGCTCGCGAAGATGCTGCTCCACGATCGCAAGGCCCTCGGAGACACCACCAAACTTCCGCGGCAGTGCGAAGCAGTCGAGCAGTGCTCGCTCGCGATCGAAGATCTTCACCCGCGCTTCGCCCATCCAGGTCTCTTCATATCCGAAGAAGTGGGCGGGAACGACCGACACCAGCTCGAAGTCGTGCTCGGCTACGCGCCAGTTCGAGGGCGCCGTCTGCACCGCGCCACGCATGGCGGGCGTGGCGACGCGCTTGGGTGTGGTCAGACCGATGACGCGCGGGATCTGCTCGGTCAGTCCATGGTGGTTGAGCGCTGCCCAGCCGCTGATCGCGCACGGGTCGACGAGAGCCATACCGACAGCAAAGGGGTGAAGCTCCGGCGGGAGGCCCGGCATGCCACCGGTCATCGCGTAGGTTCCACGCTTGATGCGCTGTATCCACCCGCCTTCCCGCAGCCGGCGGAGCACGACATTGAGATAGCTTGGGGCGACCCCGGCCTCGCCAGCGACGGCGCGGGCATCCGAGACGGTGAAGACGGCCTGCCCTCGGTCGGCCAGCGACCGCAAGAGCGCCATGGCTTCGTAAGGCTCGGCGGTGGGGCGGTCTCCCATGCGATAAAATCTACTTCGATAGGATGCATAATGAAACCATAACGAAGTAAAATTTATCAACCCGGTCGAGCCGCCCTGCCGGTCCGTATGCAAAACCTAGCGATTTTCGGCGGATTTTGCGAACGGATCGGCATCTGCGCGAATGGACTCGAGGATCTGACCGACCCGGCGCTCCGAGAGGTGCACCTCGGCCGAGATGTCCCGGATCGGAATCCCCTCGGCGTGCAAGCGAAGGATGCGCTCGTTGCGCTTGCGGTAGTACGCGCCGTCGTCGGGGATCCACAAGTGGCCTGTGTGGTACCGCCGGACCTGCGCCAGAAGCTCGGGCGGCAGCACATCGGCGGCATTCGCGTAGTTGTCGGCCATCTACGAGCGGGCTCCCCGGCTTCCCCCGTCGGGATCGAACGCCATGCACTGGCTGATAATGACGAGCAGGTGCGGCTCGAGGGCGGCGGCCACCTTGCAGACGGGCGCGTGGCTGCAATGGCCGCACAGGTGCTGCTCGCGCTGGATGGCCTTCCGCTCGCCGAGGCTGATCGCCTCTCCCCGATTGCGGACGTCGTCCGTCCTCTCGGGCGACTGATGTCCGAGCTGCGACACAGAAGGCCACATGAGGGAGGCGGATGGTCGAAGGCTCCTCATGCCGCGTGCACCGGTGCGGGGGATGGCTCGTCGCGCAGCTCCCACTCGGCGCCGCACGTCGGGGTTGCCGCGCGTGAGCAGGTAGGCAAAGACCTGCGCCGCCCGGACTCGCATCGGCATCTTGGCGCGCTTGCCCTTCATCGTGTTGAGCTCGAGGAGCAACGCTCCGTTTTGAGCCTTGAGCGCGAGGTTCTCCCGGTAGAGGCGCATGATGTCGGGCGGCGTGCTGTTGCGCGGAAGCCGGCTCAGGCGATCCACGAAAGTGATGAGCAAGTGGTAGAAGAGAAACTCTTCGACC
>JAKSBK010000268.1 GCA_022361155.1 Pseudomonadota bacterium | reverse complement strand
GGGGCTCGCTGGCAAGGCGGACCGACGAAGACTGCGGTTCATTTCGATGCTGTGCAGCGCATATTCGAGGAGGTCCCAACGCCGCCAGCGGGCGCCAGGGCTGGGGCCAAACGATCAGGATTCCTGTGGCGAGGTACTAGCAGAGCGCCGAGAAGATGGCCCACTGCATTGGCCAGAGCTGGTTCAGGGCCTTGGCCTTCCTTGGCCAGCCTGCCTTCCCTCCTTCTCGGGGCCAGACCTCCTTCGGGCCAGGCCTCCTTCTTCTCCGGTGATGGCCGCCAATGTGACCCATGCGGGCTGGTGTCAGCGCCGCGGTCGCAGCTCGATGCGGAAGCTGGCCTGAACGTGACCGACATCGGGGCGCCGGCGCGTCCTCAGGGCGCTGGTGACCTCTGCGATGCACTCGTGCAAACCCGGCAGGGAACTGCCGCTCGCGCGCACTCGCTGCGCACGGCCGGCGTTCGCCACCCGGAAGCGTACGAGGATTGGTCGAAAGTCGTTGCGGCCCGCCTTCTTGGCCGCGCGCGCATAGCAGCCGGCAAAACGTCCTTCGATCCTGTCGATGGCCCTCTGAATCACAGACGACGCAAGTGGACCGCTCACGGCGAGCCCGGCGATCCGCGCGGCCGCGGACAAGCGTTGCGCCCGCGGCACCGTGACTGCGCTGGTGTGCTGGCTCGTGCTTGCGACCGGCTGGGGCTCGGGCGGCTTCTCGCCCGTCGCGATGGGCTGCTCTACTGGAATGCCGGCCGGCTTCGAGGACTCGGTCGCTGCGGGCTCCGAAGCCGCCAGCGCCTCCGGAGCCGGCCCGGACGCCGGCCACGGGACCAAGTCGCCGGGCGCCCCGAAGTCCGCCTTTTCGGGGCTGGGTGGCTTCAGTGCGGGCGGCGCAGGCTTGACGGGCTTGGGCGAGCGCTTGACGCGACGCGCGCTCCTGCGCGTCAGCGTAGCGTGGCGCTTGGACGCTCGGGTCTTCACCGGTGCGTGGGGCTCCACCGGTGCGGCCTTGTCCGCTGCCGGTTCGCCGGCGTTCGGCTGCGCCGGTGGCTCGTTCGGGTCGTGGTCCATGTCCTGCACGACGGCGGCAACTGGCGGCTGCTGCGGCTCAGGCGCAGCCAGACCGGGCTCAGGCGCCTCTTGCGCTGGCTCGAAGCCCGTACCCGTCTGCGCCTGAGCTTGCGCCTCGGGTGGGGGTTGCTCCCCGCTGGGTCCTTGCACCAAGGCGAGCGCCGGCGGCACAATGTCGGAGGGAACGAGCGGGTCGGGCGAACCAGCCGCGGGCTCCGTGCTCGCCGTGGGACTGCTTGGCTCGGTTCGATCCTCGACCTGCGGCAGGGTTTTCCCGCCATGCGGCGCAGGCAGCTCAGCCTGCCAGCCCACGCGGCTGATCTCGCCCAGCTCGTGCCCGTCGACATCGAAACGTGCCCCGGCGTAGCCCACCGCGATCGCGGCGGCCGCCGACAGGAGCGCCACGACAGGGCCTTTTCGCCTGGCGCGCTTCGTTCGCACGCGGCGCAAAGCCCCGGCCGCCGGGGGTGGCGGTCCCAGCAACGGCTCCGGCCTGGGGGGCTGCGTCGCCTCAGGCAGCGACGACGACACACTGGCGGGCAACAAAGCCGTGCCGGTGTTGCCCGGCACGGGCTTCGACAAGGCCCCGGCCGGTAGAGAAGGGGACGGTTCGATGGGCGCAGCTGGCTGCGGCAGCGGCTGCAAGCGCAGGCAGCTCGCCGAGCCGCTGACCAGTTCTTCGCTCGGATTCGGGCTCACGTGCTCCTTGCACACCGACAGCGCGTCCAGCAACTGGTCCATCGAAGCGTAGCGCTCTGCGGGCTGCTTCGACATGCACCGATGCACCAGCCGCCGCAACTCGGCAGGCACATCAGGCCGCGTGAACCCGGGAATCGGATCGCGTATGTGCGCCATCAACGTCTCTACCTGGCTCTTGCGCTTGTAGGGAATGCGACCTTCAAGCATCTCGAAGAGCATGACTCCCAGCGAGTAGATATCGGTGCGCGCGTCCACCTCGTTGCCACTGATCTGCTCGGGCGCCACGTACTTCGGTGACCCCATGAACATGCCTGTTCGGGTCAGATCCTGCGGACTGTTCACGTTCTTGACCAAACCAAAATCGAGCACCTTTACGAAGTCCACCTCGTCGGCGCCATCCACCAGCAGTATGTTGGCCGGCTTGAGGTCGCGATGGACCACGCTGAGCCCGTGCGCTTCTCTCAAGGCCCGGCAGATCTGGATCCCGACAGTCAGGACCCTGTGGGGAGCCAGGCGCCCATCCTCTTTGAGCAGCTGGCTGAGCGTCTTGCCCTCCACGAACTCCATAGCGATGAAAAAAACACCGTCCTCGGTGCGACCGTAGTCAAACACCGTCACGGTGTTCGGGTGCGTCAGCTTGGCCGCCGTGGCCGCCTCGAGGAAGAAGCGACTTTGAAATTCGGGATCTTTGTCGCCCGTGTACTTGGGCGCGAGAATCTTCAGTGCGACAGTGCGTCCCAAGGGCACCTGTTCCGCGCGATACACGCACCCCATGCCACCCCTGGCAACGGGCGCTTCGATCCGAAAGCGGCCGTTGATCAAACGACCTATGAACCGATCGTCCTTGCTTCTGCTCGAAGGCTCGGCCATAGCGCGTCCGTCACCACCGTCTTCCCATACCACCGCCCCCATATTGCTCTCGACAACCCACGGCCTACCCTTCCCTGTCACCACAGTGTAGGTGAGACGAAGAGAGCGTGGTGCAATCGCAACACGGGCGTACGCGAATTGGTAACGGCACGCGCCCGTTTTTTTTGTCTGTGGGCGCATGGCGTATGCGCCCTCCCAGCGATCCCCCTCGCACCCATGGGGGTTGCCAGCACAACGTCACGTCTGTATGCGAGTCTAGCCCCAAAACAAGTGAACCATGGTGGCCGTTTGGGGCGCTTGGGGTGGGGTGGGCACGCGGGCGCACGCCTGCCTGGGCGTGTGCCCGTTGGGTGCGTAGAGCTTTTTGGTGGGTCGTTGTTGAGGGCTTCGGGGTTTGAGGT
>JAKSBK010000267.1 GCA_022361155.1 Pseudomonadota bacterium | reverse complement strand
CGTTGCATCGTCGTCAACGGGGACTGGGAAGCATTCGACAACTTCGTTCACGAACGCTTACGAGCAGCCGCCCACCTCAACGCCGCCCCAGAGCGCATTCAGACCCAGATTCCTCAGCAATTGCCAGAGGCTGCATGACCAGCATCACCCGATCTGCACCCAGCTCATTTCGCATACTTACGCTACAACCGGACAACCGGTAGCGCAAGTGTGGACCCGCACGCCTGCGTAGTGCGTCCGGCCCTTCTACCAAACGCACGAAATAGAGCTCAGCGCGTGAAGCCTTTGGTCCTTTGTCACCAGGGGCAACGTGCCAAGCATTGCGGAGGCCGCGATGATCCGGTCCGCCGGGTCTGGATGGCAGGGCTCGGGGAAATTCACGGCCCTGACCGCCACGGCGTTGTCGACCGGAACGAACCGAACGAAAGGCAGTGCCTCCGAGCGCGCAATCCAGTCTTCCGCCGGGAGTCGGAGTCGGAGTCGGGACTTCTTCACCAGCATGGTGACCTCCCAAGCGCTCATGCTCGAAACGTGGACAGCTCCGCTGGAGACAGCTTCCCTGACCGCCTTGGTAGCCGTTTCAGAAAGAAGCTCGGGCGAAGATAGCCACCAAATCCAAGCATGGGTGTCCAACAGGACACCGCTCACCCTTGGAGCTCCCAATCTTCGGTCCCCACGGGCTCAAACGGATCCTTGTAGTCCAACACGGAGCCCCGGAGGCCCTCAAGGAGCGCTTCCGGTTGCTCCCGATAGGGAACAATGCGCAACACCGGGACCCCGTGGTCAGTCACCACGAGGTCGTCCCCGGTTTCCTGAACTCGCCGGAAGTACTCGAGCGCCTTTGCCTTGAACTGAGCCTTGGAGACCCGCTCTGTCACGTCACGCTTTGGCACGGGCATGACCACAGTCATAGCACTAGGGTCATTTCCCCGCAAGCAAACCTGGCGACGCCGCAACCTGCGGCAAACTGTCTACCAGTGGGTAGGTGGCGATGAACGGCAAACCCGGCGGGAAGCTTCAGAGCCAAGTCTTGAGACGTGCGGTGAGCAACGGCTGGTTCCTGCTGGTCGGAGCCAGCCTGCTCGCCACCTCGCCCATTCCGCCCCGCATGGTGAGGCTGTTCATCGAAGTCAATGGGCCGGTCTTCAGGCTGACCGACGCCTCGTCCAAGCGACGTTTTGTGGTGCGCATCGAAGCCATCGGACCCGGACCAAACGGGCAGGACACAACGGCGCCGCCCCTCGAGGGTACGCTTTCGACGGGCTTGACGCACTCGCCCGGCGGGCCAGCGGGCAGGCGGAGCCCGCCATGGGTTCAAGTCGAACTAAGGCACGGAGACGAGACCGTCATGTCACGCTCGTTCCTCGAGCGCTCTTTGTTGTCGCCGGAAATCGAGTTTTCGGGGGGCTGCAGCGAAGCAAGCGCGGCCCCCGCAAATCCCTGCGTAGCGAGCCTCGAGGTCAAGTTCGATCGTGCAGCGAGCTCCGTCGCTCGCGCCGAAGTTCAATGGTCACTCTCGTTTTCCAAGGTGTGGGCTAGCGAAACCGACCAGGGAGGACAACTCCCGTGGGTCATCGAATTCGCGGAGCAATGAGGGCGGCCAGGGAACTCCGGGTTGGGCCCAGCTGGCCAGCCCTTTGTCGATGCGCCCTCGCGGTGGTGCTCGTGCTCGCAGGCGACGCGTGCGCCTCCGCGGATGAGGTTTGCTTTCTCGACTCGTCCGAGCTCGGGATGCTCTCGCCGAGCTTTGGGAGCGGCACGCGCCAGGGGAGAGTCGTTCTAGCAGCGAATTCGATGCAGGCTGGCACCCTGCGTGTGATCGTCTCCGGTCTGCCGGAGCTTGCGACAACGCGCGAGACACTCAGTAGCGTTTCGCTCACGATGTCCTTCTTGGCGTCACACACACAAGCGCCCTTGAATGCCGAGCTACCCGAGGTGAAGCTGATGCTCGCCCCAACCGTTTCGGGCTTCCGTAGACTGCGCACGCGCGAAGTACGCGCGCGCGGTGCAGGCAGCATCACATACCGCCGAGTGCTGAGCGACTGTTTCGGCGATGAGCGAGAGGCATGCTGCATGCTCGGCGCGCCGACGTGTTCCAACACCGTCGATTTCACCCTCTCTCGTAGCGATACCCTGTTTCCGGACGTGCGGATCGAGTGGAAGGCGCAAGCCAGCGCGAGCGTGTTCTCGTGCCCGGAGCTACCAGCGGAGCCGCAGGTGGAGATCGAGGTCGTCAAATGATCCGAGCTCGCTGCCACGACGAGTCTCCGCCGCTGCGGGCGTTGCGTCATCCGATCGTGGTGGCGAACGTCGTGCTACTGGTGATCAACGATCACTGGCTCAAACAGGCGTACCCGGGCTGGTCCTGTGCCCCGGCAACGTTAGGCCGGATTCAAAGCACGTATCGATGGGTGAGTCGCGACTCCTGTGCCGTCGTTCTCGGCTGGCGCCCACTTCTCGTATTGCCGACTGCGCACCGCGCTGCCGGAGGGGACCACTGCATGTACTTGACACCCGCCGCTCTATCGAGGGTCGGGTCGGGGCGGTGCTCACCCGGCGTCTTTGTACAGTCCGGAGCGCACCCGAGACGCGGCGATGCGGCCGGAGCTCCTGTTGGGCTCCGTGCCGCGGTCGCTTTGCGACGTTCGATCTCAGCTGTTCGGTGCGGGCGAGGACAAGATCAGGACACGCAGCATGAGGGCCACGGCGGAGCTGCCCACAACTGAGCGTCTGAGCGCCTGAGCGCTGAGCGCTGAGCGCTTGCTAACCGCTCAGAATCTAAGTAGTTTTGTGTGTGTGAGTTGATCCGCTGAGGACGAACGCGGTGCCATGCTGACCAGACTGCGGGTGCGGGGTTTCAAGAACTTGCTGGACGTCGACGTTCGCTTCGGCCCGTTCACCTGTTTCGTGGGCGAGAACGGCGCCGGCAAATCCAACCTCTTCGACGTCATCAACTTCCTGCGACTCCTGATGGACGCCCCCGTGCATGAGGCGTTCGCCCGGACGCGGGAGGTGCAGGGGCGAGCGGCAGACGTTAATTCCATGTTCACGAGCTTCGGGGACTTCCGGGCTCCGGAGGTGCGCATCACCGCGGACATGCTGCTGGAGAGGGAAGTCGAGGACGACTTCGGGACCGGTGCGTCAGCCTGCATTTCCAGCGTGCGCTACGAGATTGCTTTCCGTCCCGATGAGGACCAGCCAGCGGGCGTTGTGCTCGACCACGAGAGTCTCCAACCGACCAGGATCGCCGAGGCGCGCCAGTTGGGTTTCGATGCCAGCAGCGACTTCAAGACCTCCGCGGTCAGCGGTCGGCGGGCCGGCGGGCCGTTTCTTTCAACCAAGGACGGCGCCGCACACGTCCACCAGGAGGGGCATCAGGGTCGCGGGCGCCAGGTGCCGCTGACCCGCACTTCGCGACCGATCATTCAGAGTGCGACGGCGGAGTTTCCCACCCTGCTTGCAGCCCGGCGGGAGATGCAGGGGTGGAAGACGCTCATGCTTGAGCCCACCGCGATGCGGGCCCCGTCGGAGTACGCAGGGCCGCAGCGAATCGATCAGCGGGGCGCCCATCTGGCGGGAGCCCTCCAGCGCCTGCACAAGGGTGCCGGAGCGGCTGCTTACAGCGAGATTGCCAACCGTCTCGCGGAGCTGCTTCCAGAGGTGCGGGAGGTGCGCGTTGTAGACGACCCCCGATTTCAAACGTACACAGTTCAGGTTCGAGGGCCAGATGGGACCTTTCACCCCGCGAGGGCGCTAAGTGACGGCACCCTGCGCTTTCTGGTTCTAACGACTCTCTTGGAGGATCCGGAGGCGCGAGGGACATTGTGTCTCGAGGAACCGGAGAACGGCATTCACCCCGACCGGGTTCGACCGATGGTTCGTCTACTGCGCGACTTCGCGGTTGACCCCGCCCGGCCCGTTGACGGGGACAATCCACTGCGACAGGTCGTGGTCAATACGCACTCACCGTTGGTCTTCAAGGAAGTGGACTCCTCGGACGTTGTCTTTCTCGAGAGCGCGGAGCGAGCGGAAGGACGGGGGCACGTAGCGATTGTCGAGGCGCCTGGGGGATCGTGGCGAGCCAAGTATACCCGCCACGTGCGTCCAGCTAGACTACGTCAGTGGGAGCAGATCGAGTTTGATTTCGAGGCGGATGCCGCTGAGGAATGAGAGTTGAGTCGATCACGCTTGCCGCAGACGGTCGCTCGGATCGTTGCCTCATTCCCGCGATCCGTTGGACGGTCAGTCAGGCGCTCCGTGCGCGGCATCCCGAGAGCCTCGTTCGTTTCGACTTCGCGGACGTCCGCGCAACGCCTCTGGATGCGCGCATTGCAGAGGCGCTGGCAAAGTATCCATGCGACGTTCTCGTGGTCCATCGAGACGCGGAGAGGGAGGACCCCAGTTGCCGCTTCGACGAGATCTCGGAAGCGAGGTCCACAACTAATTGCACACCGACGGTCGGAGTCGTTCCCGTGCGCATGTCCGAAGCCTGGTTGCTTGTCAGTGAGCGGGCTATTCGTCGAGCGGCAGGAAACCCTCAGGGGCGAGGGGAGCTCGGCCTGCCCAAAGTGCGGGATCTGGAGCGCACATCGGATCCGAAACACGTGCTCAGAGAAGCGATTCTGGCCGCGTCAGAGGCTAGGGGGCGGCGCCGCGATCGGCTGAGACGGGACCTTCCCCAACGCATTCAGCGCGTGGCTAACCTCATTGAGGACTACTCCCCGTTGAGGCAACTGTCCGCCTTCCAGCGTTTCGAGCGCGATCTCGAGGCCACTCTTCACCCGCCGGCTACGTGATCGGGTAGCGGGTCCTCTTGGGGGACGACCTGACCCGCGTTGGGGCTTGGGGATATCCGGGCGGGTGCGGCGGAGGCGGCTCGCAGCTGGAGCCCACGGTCACCGGCCGGACGCTTTCGCGTCCCTACGGGCTCCTAATGTGCCGGAGCCGCACAACGGCGCGGCAAAGGTACACGAACCCAAGCGCTGAACGTGGGTGCGGCGCAGCGTGCGGCGCGTGACCATCACCGTCATTCCAGGGACGATGTAGCGTGGTTGCGTCATGCTTCGCACACCGCACCAAGCGTGCCCGACACCACCGCAGCTCATTT
>JAKSBK010000266.1 GCA_022361155.1 Pseudomonadota bacterium | reverse complement strand
GTAGCGCGCCACAAACAGGCCGAACTCGCCCGTGGAGATGAGCGCCGTCTCCATCGGCTCGCCGGGACCAAAGGTCGCCGTATCCCTGAAGTAGCCCGCGACCAACGAAGAGCCATCCGGCACGACCGAGACAGAAAGGGCGAAGTCTTCAGCGCTTCCGCCCGCGCGTTTGGCCCACACGAGCTCGCCCCCGACCGCAGCAGCGCCCCCGGCCGTTCCGGCGCTGCCAGCGTCCCCGCCGTCTCGACCCCCGGCGCCGCTCGCATCAACGCCGCCCCCTTCGCCAGCGACCGCGGCATCTGGTGTGCCCAGACCGCCCTGGACGGCGCCTGAGTCATCCTGGCCCGCGGATGCGCTGTCCGTACCGCCCGTCCCCGCGTCGCCCGCGTCGCTCCCGCCGCCTTCGGTCGTTGTGCGGCCGCACGCTTGAAGCCCGCAAAACACAATCAGAAGCAGTGTTCGGAGTCGATTCATCGAGCTCATGCAGCCATCGCTAGAGGACCGCACCCGGTAATGCTGTCGCGGGCGTGCAAGTGCACGCTTCTCTGATCGGCCGAAGCGCCAACGCTGAAAGGAGCTACATGCACGGCCGGTAACACCAGGGGCGACCCAGGATGTATTGGCACCTACCCCCGATCTGGAAGCACTCCGCGGTGTTACACTCTGGAGGCATGGACGCCGGCGGTATCGCGCAAGTGCGTGGGGCGCCGTCAAAGGGGATGCAGGCTGCCGGCGGCGGGCAGGGAGAAAAGACGGGCATGACCCCCGCGCCGCCCATGCCGCCCATCGGAGCGCCCATGCCGCCCATGCCACCGAATCCTGCACCGCCGATATGCCCTGCCCCGCCCTGCCCCGTCGCACCGGATTGGCCGCTGACACCCGCGCTGCCCGCAGCACCAGCCTGACCCGTCACTCCCGCTCGACCTGTGACGCCCGCGGTCCAGACCACGCCCGCTTGGCCACTGGCGCCGGATTGGCCCCCCGCCGAGCCTCCCGCTCCAGCAACGCTGCCGCAAACGCCCCGATGCTCGCAGCCGTCGAATGGGTCGCCGTTGCAGTCGAAGCGACCCCGCGGGCACCAGGTCACCGTACACTGGCCGCTGATGCAATGGGCGCGGCCCGAATCCACCACGGGGCTGCACAGCCGACCGCACCTGCCGCAGCTTTCGGACGACGTCAGCAGGTCGATGGCGCAGCTGCCCGCAGGGTAGCCGCAGTCGGCCCGGCCCGGCGGGCAGCCCGGGCCGCCGATGCCGTTACAGACACGGCTCGATTCGCAGCCGTTCAGCGAGCTACCATCGCAGTTGTAGCGCCCCTCGGGGCACCCGATCAGCGTGCACACGCCGCTAACACACACCTCCTGCGCATTGGGGTAATCGCAGCGCGCGTTGCAGGCGCCGCAGTGTTCGACCGTACGATGCACGTTGGTTTCGCAAGTGCCATTGCCGTCGCAGTCGCCACGGCCCGGCTCGCAGCCGGCGCCTGCGCCACCGCTACCCCCGGCGCCTGCGCTCCCACCGCCCACGGCCCCGGCGCTCCCACGTCTGGCGCTTCCAGCCCCAGCCAGAATGCCGCCTTCACCCGCGTTTCCGCCGTCCACGCCCCCAGCGCTCGCCCGGCCGGCACTGGCCAGGTCCACCCCAGTCCGTCCCCCACCGCAAGCGTACAGTGCGAGCAGTGCCGCCAAAGGCAGCACCTCTGCCCTCAACCTGGCTCGCTTCACTAGCGACACAGCCTGACGCAGCCTCCGTTGAGGCATCTGCCCATCATGCCGATGCAGTACGGACCAAAACAACGGGGAGGCAAATATTCGCCCGGCCGGGTGCAAAAGCGGATACCTGGGTAATCTTGATGCATGGTGCAGACGCCTCGACTCCCGCAGCCTTCATTCCCCGTACCAAAGTCCCCGGCCCAACCAAGAATACCCGCAAGACCCAAGATGCTCCCGGCCAGCCCCTGGCCACCCATACCCCCAAAACCAGACTGACCACCACCGCCGCCCTGACCACCTGCGACTCCAAGACCAGCCTGGCCGCCTACACCGGCCTGTCCCGCCGCGCCAGCAGTACCGCCCTGGCCACCAACAACCCCGGCACCTCCGGCCCCTGTACCGCCACCGAGGCTACCGGCAGCGGGCGTGCCCCCACCTCCCGCCAGGCCGCCAGCCTGCCCCGCCGCCCCCCCGCCGTTCCGCCCTGCCGCCGCGATGCCACCTGTTGCCCCGGGGCCACCACCACGGGCTCCCGGGTCAATGGTCTTGCCGCCGCAGCCGGCCAGGGCCATGGATGTCCAGACCGCCATCATCCATCTCGACGCATGCTCAAGGGTATCCAAACGCATCATATCGAGGGCACCTGCGGGTAAGGTCGGTACTGGGAGCTAGGGGTTGACAGGGTCGGTGCTCGGGTTGCCCGGTACGTACCCGTCGCTGGTCTGCACGATCGAATAGGACAGAGAGTATGTGTCGCAAATCTCGTTCCAGTTACCGGGGAGAATCGGAGGGATCTTTCCCAATCCGCTTGGCGATCGCACCGCCAAGTGAAGATACCACTGTTCGAACGCATTGCACTTGACATCGAGATTGACCGCATTGGACGTGCCACCACCTTTCGCTGTGAACGGCGTAAGGGAAGACCACATCGCTTTGCAGTTGTTGATGTTATTGGGGCCCGACCAGCACATCGCGAGCTGTTCCTCGTCTACGACACCGACCTCGGTCCTGAGCGACGCCCGCGCTCGCAGGTACTGCTGCTCTCCGGGAGCGCCCGGAACACACGTAGCCATGAGGGTGAACCGATCGAAGTCGGGGCAGCCCCATTGGGGCGCCGGGGCTGAGGCAAAACAATCCCGTCGCTGAGCTGCCGACACCGCTTCGCCACGTCCAGTTCCATTTCCCGGAACTCCACAGGCGTGCGTGCCTTAGACCAGGCACTGAGATGGGCCTCGACCAGCTCACCAAAAGCCGCTATTTGTTGCTGGATCTGCTCACGCAGGTTGTTCGACACGGAACTCTCCTCGGTCATGC
>JAKSBK010000265.1 GCA_022361155.1 Pseudomonadota bacterium | reverse complement strand
GCGGTGTCTCGTACAACGACGGCACGGTCCACGACCTGGTCAGCGACGCTGCCCTGGTGACGCGGCATGTTGTGACGCTGTCGGCGCTGCAGCCGTCCACCACCTACGAGCTGACCGTGTCCTCGACCGACCCCGCTGGCAACGGGCCGACCTTGGGGTCGCCCATAAGCGTAACCACCGAGGCCACGCCAGACGTGCAGCCGCCGGCGCTGAACCTGATCACGGTTACCGACATCACGGCCACCAGCGCACGCGTGCTGTGGGAAACCGACGAGCTTGCGACAAGCGCGGTGGCCTACGGGCCCGTGTCCGGGGTGCTGGATAACAACCGGGGCAAAGCCACGCTCACAACCTCACATGACATCCTCTTGACGGGGCTCGAAGCCGGCCAGACGTACTACTTCACGGTGCTCTCCACCGATATCGCGGCCAACACGGCGATCGGCGGCGAGCTCAGCTTTGACACCACCGCAGCGTGTAAGCCCCCGCAGGTGACCTGCAGCCTCGATTGCGCAAACCCTCGCCGCAGTGGTTGCCGCACTGGGAGGCTCAGGGCGCGTTTCGCTGCAACGAGCAGCTGCCAGCCGTCCGGAGTTGTGCCGCAGGCCCAGTTGCGCTGCGGCGACCTGATCATCGACGTAGCCGAAGACGAGGTCGTGCGCTTCCGTCCCCGCTGGCGGGGACGGCGTCCCCGCCAGCGGGGACGTTGCCGTGTGCGCTACAGGCGGCGCTCCACGGTCATTAGGGGACCCTCGCTCACGCTTGAGGTCCATGCCACGGACTCGGCCGGCAACACGGCCACCTGCAGCGCCAGCCCGGGCACAAGCAGCCCCTGAAAGAGAGGCCCGCGCCCGAAACCCGGGACGGACTTCGGGTCGCAGGTACTAGTCAGTGTCGGCACCGAGTTTCCGACGCAATGAGAAAGACACCTCAGCATACCATTCATTCACCGCGCGCCGCGGCCGTCCAGCCAGGCACGATGGATGTGGCGTTCGCTTGCCTCGACGAAACGCTCAACGGTTGTCTCGCCCGCGTCCGCGACCAAGACGGGCATGCCAGCCCCTCGACCAGAGCCATCCCCGCATCGTGATGCACAGACTGAAGCGCCACACTGCCTGTCGTGGCAGTGGATCGTATCACGCCCCGGATCTTACAAGTCGGCGATTACTCGAACACAGCCTGCAGCGACGGCGCCGTCAACAAGCGCTCGGCCCATGCATCCAGCTGTTCTGCGCTCGCGCCATGAAGCTGCTCCAGCACGGACTCGGGCAACTCGCCAAAACGCAGCGTGAGCTGCCGTGCCATAAGCTTGGCCATACCCTCTTTTTGAAACTGCTTTAGGGCTCTGTTCTTGCCCTCTTGTCGCAGCCGGGCTGCAGCTGTCATCCCAAACACGTCCTGCAGCGACGTGGCGGTGACTACGCGCTCCGCCCAGGTATAGAGCTCATCAAAGCTTGCGTTTTCGATTCGCTCCGGCACGGACTCGGTCCCGGCTTGACCGTGGGCTCCAGCTGCGAGCCGCCCCCGCCGCACCCGCCTGGATATCCCCAAGCCTCAAGGCGGGTCAGGTCGCCCGGCGCCCCACGGCGGCAAGCGGGCTTTACTCTGGCCCGATGTGGGAAAGACTTCTTTGCTTTCGTCGAGAGTTAGGCAAGGATCCTTTATTAGACGGACATGGGAAGAGCTACAGGCAGATACGAGCGCATAACCGCGAGCGGTGAGGAGGTTGCCGCCTTCGTACCTCACCCGTTGCCGCCAGCGGAGCCGCCGCTTGCCCTCGACGAGGCAACGCGCGCGCTGCTTCAGCGTGCGGAGCAGGGACTGGCTCGCCTCGAGCTTGCCGGTGAGATGCTCCCGTCGATCGAGTGGTTCATCTACGCCTTCGTCCGCAAAGAGGCCGTCGTGTCCTCGCAGATCGAGGGGACCCAGTGCACGCTCATCGACCTTTTAACTTTCGAGGCCGAAGCAACGCTCGAGGCCGCCACCGACGCCGACGTGCAGGAAGTCTGCAACTACCTGGACGCACTCGCCTACGCCAGAGATCAGCTCGCCTCGGACAAAGGCCTGCCGATCTCCATGCGGCTGTTGAACGAGACGCACGCATTGCTGATGCGCGGCGTCCGTGGCGCGGACAAACAACCAGGAGAAATCCGGCGGAGCCAGAACTGGATCGGGGGCACGCGCCCTGGCAACGCGGCGTTCGTGCCTCCGCCTCCGCAGCTCCTCGGAGAGGTGCTCGGGCCGTTCGAAAAGTACATCCATGCCGAGAGCGACTTGCACCCGATCGTCCGCGCCGGCCTGCTGCACGTCCAGTTCGAAACGATCCATCCCTACCTCGACGGCAACGGCCGGATCGGCCGCCTGCTGGTGACGCTCCTTCTCGAGCATTACGGAGTGCTGTCTTCACCGCTTCTCTACCTCAGTCTGTTCTTCAAGCGGCATCAAAGCGAGTATTACCGCCGCCTCTCCGCGGTGCGCACCGATGGTGACTGGGAAGCTTGGACGGCATTCTTTGCCGAGGGCGTGGCGACCATTGCGGACGAGGCGACGACTGCGGCGCGCGAGATCTTTGCACTCGTCAACCACGATAGGCAGCGCGTGCTGGATGCCCGTTCGAGCACGGTCATGGCGGCACGACTGTTCGAGCAGCTACCCGAGCACCCCATTGTCACGATCGCCAAGGTGACGACCCTCCTCGATACGACCAAGCCCACCGCAAACAAGGCGGTGACCGCGCTGGTGGACGCCGGTGTGCTCGTCGAAACCACGGGCCGCAAACGAGATCGCACGTTCTCTTACAAGGCCTATCTCGACCTCTTGCGAACCGGGACCGAGCTCGAGGGGCGGCGCGCATGACCATCTATACGATCGGTCACTCGAACCGATCGCTCGACCACTTCGCCGATCTTCTCCGGCAGCACGACATCGCCACGCTCGTCGACGTCCGTTCGCGGCCGTACTCGAAGTACGTCCCGCATTTTACAAAGCAGCCCTTGAGCCAGGCGCTCTCGGCTCAGGGTTTCCGGTACGTGTTCCTCGGGGACAAGCTGGGCGGGAAGCTCGGCGACGAGTACCGGGATGCGCAGGGAAACATCGATTATCGGCGGCGTGCCGTCGACCCTGACTTCATCGTAGGAATCGACAAGCTCATTGCGATTGCCGAGGCCAACCCAACCGCGTTCATGTGCGCCGAGGAAGATCCGCGCCGTTGCCACCGTCGCCTGCTCGTAACCCCCGCACTGGTCGAGCGCAACGTCGAGGTGATGCACATCCGCGGCGACGGGGATATGGACACCGAAGCAGAGCTACGCCAAGAGTCTCCGCAGATGTCGCTGTTTTGAGGGGAAAAGTCGCCGCCCAGTGACAGGGTCACGTGCTCGGGGAACTTTTGCAGAACGTACCTGACTGGCCTTGACATGCAAGTCTGCGCTTGCATATAAAAAGGCACGTAGGCTTGCCAGACGTCATGGACGACATTTGTCGCGCCATCGCCGACCCAACAAGAAGAGCAATTCTCGACGAGTTGGTGCAGCGGCAGGGCCAGTCGCTGTTTGAGCTGTGCAGCCGGCTAACGATGAAACATGGCATCAGCTCAACGCGGCAGGCCATATCTCAGCACCTCGACGTGTTGGAGGCTGCTGGCCTGGTGCACACGGAGCGGGATGGCAGGTCCAAGCTCCACTGGTTTGACGGGAGGCTGTTGCAGGCCATCACCAGACGATGGCCCGCAGCCAAGAAGGGAAAGAGGCGATGAGAATCAACGTGACGAGCGTGTTTGTGCGCGATCAGCAGAAGGCTCTGCAGTTCTATACCGATGTCCTGGGCTTCAAGAAGAAAACGGAGGTGCCGGTGGGTGACCACTTTTGGTTGACCGTCGTGTCACCAGAGGAACCGAATGGGACTGAACTCCTGTTGGAGCCAGACAACCATCCAGCCGTGAAGCCATACAGGGATGCGCTGGTGCAAGACGGCATTCCGGCTACATCGTTTGCTGTCGATGACGTGGAGGCGGAGCACGAGCGTCTCACGGCCAAGGGCGTACGATTCGTTCAGGCACCGACCGACCTGGGAACTATTGTGACGGCGGTGTTCGATGACACGTGTGGCAATCTGATCCAGATTGCGAAGGAGAAGTAGGACCCGGTCGGTAACACATGCCTCAGCCTCCTGCCGCAAGCTTGCGACAAGTGGCGGCTCGATGCGTCAGAGACCGAGTTAGGGTGGCCACGGTCGGGTGGGTGATTCCCTGTGCCTGGAGCTCGCGTTCGATCCGTTTAAGACACTCGGGCACACTCGATGCGAGCTCCTCGATGCGCCCGAGCAAGCCCTCCGGCTCGGTTGCCTCCAATTTCACTCTTGCCTCCAATTTCACTCCGGTTGCGGGCGGACGATGCGGGGCTGGCGACCCGGCACGGACCCTCGTAAACTGTACTCGTGACATCGACGGCCAGAAGGATCCTAAACGAGGCCCTTGCCCTCCGTCAGGAGGAGCGGGAGGAGTTGGTCGGTGCTTTGAGTAACAGCCTTGAGCCGATCGAGCTGAGCCCGGAGTGGGAGGCCGAGATCGCTCGTCGGGTCCGCAAGATCGAGACTGGCGAAGCCGTCCTCCAGGACGCCGAGGATCACCTCCGGAAGCTGCAGGCAAAGTACAGCGGCTGATGTCCTGGCCGCGGATTCTCGACGAGGCGGCCGAGGAGTTGGAGGCCGCTGCTGCCTACTTGGAGGCTGAACGACCCGGCTACGCTCGGGTGTTCCTGCAGGCATACGAAGAGAAGCTCCGCCAACTTGTTCGCTTCCCCGAAAGTGGGCCCTTGATCAAGAATGCCCCGACCGGTTGTAAGCTGCGCTCCTTTTTGATTCGGAGGTTCCGGTACACGGTCATCGCGGGCGTGGTCGACCGCGTCGCTACGATCGTCGCCGTGGCCCATACCAGTCGTTCACCGGCTACATCCACGAGAGGGGCGCGTCAACCTCGTCTACCGATTCCTGTCCGAGGACACCCCACCACTGAAGGTGCGATTGAAGGTCGAGATCAACTCGTGCGAGCACTGTTCAGGCCCCAGTCAGTCAACTGACAACATGCGGCTGTCTGACGGCATGCGGCTACTTAATAACATCGTAGAGCGAGATCATGCCGGCGGCGATATGGTCGTGGACATGGCAGTGGAACATCCATCTGCCGGGGTTGTCCATCAGTAGATCGGTGGTGTGCATGCTGGCGGGCAGGAGCTCGACGACGTCGACGCGGTGGCCACGGTGCAGCGCGGTGTGGCCGTGCCAGTGCGCGGTGTGCAGGTCGACCTCGGTGCCCACGGCCAGCAGGTACCAGCGCACGTGCTCCCCTTGGCGCAACGTTAGCTCCGGCCCGTTGCCCCACACGTAGCCATTGATGGTGTGCATCAGGTTGCTTTCGACGAACGCGTCGTCGGCCATGAGCACGGCCGGATCCCTGGCTTTGGTGTAGGTCCGGATATTGTCTTCGATGAAGTGACTAGCGTTCTCGTCGTGCACGGTGAACAGCGAGATGACCTCACGATCCACATCGGAGGGCGTGCCGTCCTGTCGCGCAGCGCCGGAGCCGGTTACGACGATAGCGCCTGCAAGCCCCGCATTGATATCGGCTACCGTATCGACGTGCGAGTGGTACAGCCACACCACGGAGCTCGTGTCGCGAGGGCCGGGTCCTGCGCTTTCGGGCACCTCCCATTCGTAGGTGAAGGTGTCGCCCGGCATCACGATATCATCCGCACGCTGCGCGGTCTTTGTTTTGTCCGAATAGCGCGCGCCCTCGCCGCCCTTGTCGTAGAAGACCCCATGCGGATGCATCGAGTAAGGGATCGTGCCGTTGTTGCGAAACACCACACTCAGGGTGTCGCCCACAGCGGCGTGAAGCACCGGTCCGAGGATGCCGCGGTACTCGTCCTTGTCCTCTCGCGGCGCGAGCGTGTCGAACGCATCGCTCGTATACTCGCGGTACACGGCTTTCTTGTAGCGGCTGCCAATGCGGTCATCGGACTGGCCAGCGAACACGTTCTCATCGGCGCCGAAGGGCTTGCCTCTGATTACGTTCATCCCCAGAGGCGCGTAGTCCCACTCGATCTCGTCGGCGGCGATGTAGTAGGTCCGCGTCACGCCGGATCCCACCGGGTCGCTGGCAACAAAGCAACCTTCCAGAACAGCCAGGGCGGCCACGCCGGCAAGGGGGAATACTGCGGTAGATCTCATAGCTTGTGCTCTCGCTTTCTCGCTTTGGATAGGTAGGTGGCCCGCACTCTAGTTAAATGAAAACGAAAGTCAACATCATTTTCAAATTGGCTCCTCCGTTTCTCGCGGCCATCCGTTGGCTGACGTTGTGCGTCGTGACGTCGAGCTGCGCGCACCTGCGGGGAGCGCCAACCTGCCGCGGCACAGGCCCACAACCCGGCGACAGCGCGGCGCTGGCCGGGCGGCTGGCCGGCAAGGGCTTGGTCGGCCGGATGCACGGCGTCGTGCCGAGCCGCCGGCTGTACGTGTTCACGTACCGCAAGCCCTGCGATTTCTTCGCGTACGCCGACTTCCCTCTCGTGGCAGCAAACGCTGCTGTTGGCACGCAGCTTGCTTCGCTCAAGCGCCACGACAAGGTGCGGCTCTTCGGCAGCTTCGTACGCCACCGTGCACCGCAGCGCCACATCCGGCTCACGGCCGTCAAGGTCGTCGAGCGCCATCGTTCCAGCGAACCACGCCCGGCGAGCTACACCTATCGGACGCGGCTTCCCGAGGACCTTGACGGCAAGCAGACGCTCGTCGGCAAGGTCCACGCCCTGGCAGAAGCAGGGCGCGTGCTGGTCTTGGAGTGGCAAGACGCCATCGTCCCGGTCCATGTCCGCGACCGGCGCCTTACCTCGCATCTGTATCGCAACGACAAGGTACGGCTGCGAGTGCGGCTCGCAAAACACCCGCGGCGACCGCGTCACCTCGAGCTAGAAGGCTCCGCCCCGGCCGCGGTCGAGGTCATCGAGTCCATCAAGCAGGGGCACGGCGAGCCGGTCACGCTGACCGGGCCGCTGGTCATGTTCCCCGAAAGCCCTCAAATCATCTTCGACATCTACGCGCTTCACACCTCCGATGCGGACGGAGTCACGCGCGACTACACGCTGTTGAGCTCCAAGGACGCGTCGATCTTCAAGGCCATCCGCAGCAAGCTCGCGCGCAGCTGGTCGGCGCACCGCCGCTACAGCGAAAACGCGCGCAACAAGCTCATCAACCGGCGGCTGCTGGTCACGGCAAAGGGCACCCTCAACGTCGTTTCCCGTTCACAGGCAAACCCGCAGATTCTGCTCGAATCCGCCGACGACGTCGAGGTCCGGTTCACGGGGAAACCTGGCGAGTAGCACCGACCGCAGCCTCTCGTCTTGGCGCCCGCCAGCACCCTCTCGTTGATGGCGAACAGAGCTCGGGCGAGCTTGCCTCGGTCGTCGAGCACCAATTCGCGCCGCCAGGCATCGAGGTCTTCTGTGGCAACGGTTTCGTCGAAGCGGGCGAGCAGACCGAGGCGCCGGATCAAGATATGGGATCTTCGATCGCTGGTGGCGCTTGCGCGCTGCTTGGCCGACGCGGGCCAGCTTGGCTAGCTGATTCCGTAGTCCTTCATCTTGTAGAGCAAGGCGCGGTGGCTGATCTCCAGCAGTTTCGCCGCCGCGGTACGGTTGCCGCCGGTCTTTTCGAGGGCGCGCCGGATCAAGGTTTGCTCGATTCTGCGGCTGGCGCGCTTGATGGAAAGATCCCCGCGGCCAACGGCCACCGCCACGGGGTCCTCGGGCTCGCGCAGGCGCTCGGGCAGGTCTTCCAGCGTGAGCAGGTCGCTGTCGGATAGTACCGCCGCGCGTTCGATCAGGTTTTCGAGCTCCCGCACGTTGCCGGGCCAGGGGTGGCCCATCAGCAGCTTGCGGGCCTTGGGGTGTATCCCCCGAATCTGCGTGCCCAGTCGAGCGTTGCTGCGCTCGAGGAAGTGCTCCATCAGCAGGGGGATGTCCTCCGGGCGTTCGCGCAGCGGCGGCACGTTGATCTGCAGCACGTTGAGTCGGTAGTACAGGTCCTCGCGAAAGCGTCCCGCTTCGACCTCGCGCCGCAGATCGCGTACCGTGGCCGCCACCACGCGCACGTCCACTGTGCGGTCGCGCGTGTCGCCCAGCCTGCGGACGCTCCCTTCCTGCAGGGTGCGTAGCAGCTTCACCTGCAAGCCGAGCGGCAGCTCACCAAGCTCGTCGAGAAAGAGCGTGCCCGCGTGGGCCTGCTCGAACAAGCCCGGCTTGTCGCTGGTGGCGTCGGTGAACGAGCCGCGCCTGTGGCCGAAAAGCTCGCTTTCCATCAAGGTTTCAGGGATGGCGCCGCAGTTGACGGCAACGAAGGGCTTCGCTGACCGAGCGCTCAGCTGATGCACGGCGCGCGCCACGAGCTCCTTGCCCGTGCCGCTCTCGCCCTGGATCAACACGGTGGTCTTGTGGGCGGCCACCTTGCGGACGGCGCGAAACACCACCTGCATGGCCTTGCTGCGCGCCAGCATGTCCGCGAACCCATGCTCGCGCCGGGCCGCTTCCCTGAGCGCGCGGTTCTCGCGCCGCAGCGTCTCGCGCTCCTCGGCCTTGCGCAGCACGAAAAGCACCTCGTCCTGCTTGAAGGGCTTGGCCACGTAGTCGTAGGCGCCTGCTTTCATCGCTTCGATGGCCAGGTCGACCGACCCGTAGGCGCTCATGACGACCACGCTCGCGCTCGAGCTGCGCGCCCTGAGCTCTGCGCACAGCTCGATTCCGCTCATCCCCGGCATCCGCACGTCAGCGAGCACGAAGTCGGGGCCGAAGCCATCCACCAGCGTAAGGGCCTGCTTGGCGTCTGCCGCGGTCTCCACCTCGTAGCCGTGCTTGCGCAGCAGCGTCTGCAACACCAGACGCAGGTTCACCTCGTCGTCGACTACCAGTACCCGTCGCACGTGTTTTCCGCGGGCTCCCGGGGGTGCCCGCCGTGCAGAATCTGCAGGTCAGCGGGCCCCGGGCCCCGCAATAACTATCGGGCGGCCTCGGCGAATCTTCAAGTGGACTCGGTGCCGCTACTGTGCCGCTACAAGACCCCAAGGACCCGCGCCGTTCGTAGGCCGAGGCGGGTGCAGCGCCCACAGCCACCCAGGTTGGCTCGATCGGCAACGTGATTGGTCGCGCGCGGCTCGACGCGAAGCGCGGCTGGCTCCAGGGCGCTTCGAATCAGCAGGGCGCTTCGGGGTCGACAGGGCGCTTCGGGGTCGACAGGGCGCTTCGAATTAGCAGGGCGCTTCGAATTAGCAGGGCGCTTCGGGATCGGTGCTGGATTGCAATGCGGCGCGGTTCTGGTCTAGTGTTTGCATGGTTTGACGGTTACCCGTGTCGACCCGAGCCTGTGCGACACCGAAAGCCGATGGACCATCGATCGTACGGGGCAGGAGTGTTTCAAGCATCGGACCGAGAGCCGAATCTCACAGGACGCTTCCCTTTTTTCTGTCTAGAATGTTGCCAGCGATGATCGTGTCGATGTACGCCAGATCGACGCCGCCGCCAGCTCGGAGAGTTGCCCATGGTTGATTTACCATGGCCCCGCGGTGCTGGGAGCTGCTCCCGTCGGTCGCAGCAGCACCGGTCATGCGCCTCACGGGGGCCGGGCCGGTCTGGTCACGGCGTCCGCCAGGCTGCTGCTCCGCTCGAGGTTGCGTTCCGTGCGAGTCTGTTCGAGTCTGTTCGAGGAGGATGAACACATGAGAGCCAAGCACACGACGTTGCTGGTGGATGCAACGGCGGGGGGCAACCAGCAGCTGTTCAGCCACGCCTTGCCAGCGTGCCCGTGCAGCAGCCGTTTTGGCCGGGCTGCCGTCCTCGGCCTCGCGCTTGCGCTGTTTGCCTTGATGGCCAGCGGATGCCTGCAGCGCAGGCTCAAACCGCTCAATCCGTGCCTCGTCAGCGGCGTGGTCGAACGCATCCAGGTCGTCAATGTCGACAAGGTCGACATCCTGTTCATGGTCGACAACTCGGGGTCCATGAAAGAGGAGCAAGCCAACCTCGCCAAGGAGTTCCCCAAGCTCGTACAGGTGCTGACAAGCGGCTACCTGAGCGGCATGCCTACCGGCGCCCCCCAGGATTTTCCACCAGTGCCAAACCTTCACCTCGGGGTGGTTTCGAGTGACATGGGCCTGGTCGGCGTGCCCAACATCCCGAGCTGCGGAAGCTCGGTCATGCGTCCCTTCGGAGACGACGGAGTATTGATCCAAGACACACGCGATCCGGCCATGAAGCCAGGCTGCCAGATGGCCTATCCTCCGGGGTGGATCCAGTACCAGAAGCCCATCAACGACCCGTTCCAGGCTGCCACCGACTTCGGCTGCCTGGCGACCCTCGGCACCGGGGGCTGCGGCTTCGAGCAGCAGCTCGAGGCCGTGCTCAAGGCGCTGACGCCGCCTTCGGCGGGCCCGATGTTCGTGGCGGACCATACGGGCGCTGGGGCCTTGGGGCACGGGGGCCTGCCTGGCGACCCGACGCCGGGCAGGAACGCCGGCTTTTTGCGTCCGGACTCGCTGCTCACCGTGGTCATGGTCACCGACGAAGAGGACTGCTCGTCGCACAATCTCGACCATTTCAAGCTCTCGTCGGACCTACCGCCGGGTCACCCCGTGCTCACCAACATCATGGCCATGGATCCCAACCTGGTGGACGAGCTCAACCTGCGCTGCTTCTTCAACAAGCAGAACCTTCATCCGATCGATCGCTACGTTCAAGGGCTCAAGAACCTGCGGCCTGGTCAAGAAAAGCTCGTGATTTTCGCGGCCATCGTGGGGGTGCCGAAGAACGCCGTGGATGCGGGCACACGCTTGATGTTCAACAACCTGCTGACCCCGCAGGATCGCGCCAACTACTACCAGAACCTCTATAACCACCCCTTGATGCAGGAGATGATCGACCCGACCAGCCTGGCGACTCCTCCGGCGGAGCTGCGCCCGTCATGCAACGACCCCCTGCTCGGCAAGGCCCAACCGCCGATCCGCATCGTGCAGGTCGCCGAGCAGTTCGGCCGAAACGGCGTGGTCCAATCCATCTGCCAAGACGACTTTGGCCCGGCCCTCGACGCCATCATTCAGGTCATTTCGGACGTGCTGAACGATGTCTGTCTGCCGCGCAGGCTCAACCGCGACGTCGACGGCCTCGTGGCCTGCGACGTGGTGTGGGAGCTGCCAGCGCCCCAGACCCCCGGCTTGGCCCCGGACGCGATCACCCGCTGCGATCAAGCCCCCTACCTGAGCCCGCCCCCCCCGGGCCGGAGCCCGGTCACCGAAAGGGGTGGAAATCGCTGTGTGGTGCAACAGGTGCCCGTTCGGATGGGCGTGGTCGATCCCACCGTGCAGGGCTGGCACTACGACGATTTTTCGCTCGAAGTCCAGATGAACTGCCCCACGAATCCGCAACGGATCGTGTTCCCCATGGGGGTCAAGCCCCCCAACGGCACCACCGTGCGTCTCGAGTGCCTGAGCGAGATCCAGGGCCTTTCGGGTGCGATCACGAGCCGCTTCACCCAAGGGCAGGTGGAGATCGGCGGCCCCTGCCTCCAAGGCGCCGACCCACCCTGTATCCCCGGGGCGGCTTCCGGCCCTCAGCTGTGCTGTCACAACGCCTCCTCCACGTGGGCCATCGGCTGCCAGAGCCAGGCCGACTGCCCGCCCGGCTGGGTCTGCGACCAGAGCCCCATCACCCTCATGGCAGCCGGCGCCCCCGTCTGCACCAACCCCACCTGCAGCGGCAGGTAGCCGACCGTCGGACTGCCGCCCAGCCTACCGGCCCGCGGAATCATCTTGACGGTATTCTCTACTCTTCGCGCCAGTGTGTAGCCCGCCGTGCCCGGAGCGGGCACAGCCAAGGGCACCTCGGGGGCACCTCGGGCGGCGCGTTGACAACCCCCTTGGCCCGTGTTTCAAACGCTGACTCCCGGCCGGCCATGGCAGTACGATGCGCAATGTGATCTTCGCCCAGCTCGTTACGCTCAGGAGCATGGACGCGGCAGCCGCGCCTTCGGCCGAGCTCGATCCAGTCCAGCTGGTCCTGAATGCTTCGTTCGTGGTCATGGCGGTGATGGTGATACTGGCTGCAATGTCCGTGGTGTGCTGGTTCATCATCGGCGCCAAGCTGGTTCGGCTCTCGCAGGCCACCAACCAGAGCCTGCGTTTTCTCGACCAGTTCTGGGACTCGGACCTTGGCTACGGCTGGGATGCCAAGCGGCTCGAAGGGGTTTACGCGAGCCTATCTCGGGTCAAGCGGGCCCCGCTCGCCATGGTGTTTCGAGCCGGCTACGTCGAGCTGGCTCGCATCTTGTCGGGGGCGCGTCCGGGGCCGGACGGCCAGGCTCGCATGGCCGGGGGCGACATCTACAGCGTCGAGCGAGCCCTGCGACGAGCTTCGGCGAGCGAGGTCACCAGCCTCGAGACCGCTGTCCCATTCCTCGCGACGACCGGTTCCACCGCGCCCTTCGTGGGGCTCTTCGGAACGGTCTGGGGCATCATGAACTCGTTCATCTCGATCGCGGCGCAGCAAAACGCGAGCTTGGACGTGGTGGCGCCCGGAATCGCCGAGGCACTGATCGCAACGGCCATCGGCTTGGCTGCAGCCATTCCGGCGGTCATGGGGTACAACTACTTTGTGCGGCGCATCCACGTACTGCAGAGCGAGATGGAAGCCTTCTCGAGCGACTACCTCAACATCGTGCGCCGCCACTTCCTGATGGAATAGGCCGCAAAGGGCGGAGCGTGGGATTCACGACCGGCGGCAAGGGTCCGATGAGCGAGATCAACGTCACACCGTTGGTGGACGTGATGCTCGTGCTGTTGATCATCTTCATGGTGAGCGCTC
>JAKSBK010000264.1 GCA_022361155.1 Pseudomonadota bacterium | reverse complement strand
CCTCGGCTCGGGGCTCTACGCTGGCGCTACTTTGTCGTCCGCGTTGTTCGAGGCGAGCTTGGACAAGCTGAGGCTGGTGGGGCAGGCACTGTTGTTCGTGGGCGAGAGCCCCGTCTTCGGTGTGGGTCGAGGCGCCTTCGCGTCCACCTTCCCGAGCGCCTTCGGAACCACGCATCGCTACGATTACCCCGAGAATCTGGTGGCGCAGTGGACGGGCGAGTGGGGTATTCCGGTGGCGCTGATGCTGCTGGCTGCCTGCATGGTGGCTCTGGGGCGGACCTTGCTGGATGACCGCCCCGCGGACACCAAGGCAGCCGCACTGGGCCTTCTCGCCCTCGGCGTCCATAACATGGTCGATTTTAGCCTCGAGCTCCTTGGCGTGGCCACAGTCGCAGCGGCGGTCTTGGGAGCGATCTCGGCTCGCACGAAGAGACACCATAGCCGCGGTCCTCGAAGACAGCTGCACATTGGCCACTTCGCAGCCGCCGCGTTGTGCTGCTGCCTGCTGAGCACCGCGCTCTTCTTGCCGCACCAGCACGAGACGCTGCGCTGGGACCTGGAGTCCGGACTGCGAGCTCGGCTGAAAGAGGGAAACGGCGAGGAGTTCGATCGTCTCCTCAAGCGCGCGGTCCAGCTCTATCCCAGCGAACCCGTCTTCGCAATGTTGGCGGCGACCGACAGGATTGGGCGCCAAGGGACGAAACCTGGCATCTGGCTGAATCGTGCGATCGAGCTCGCTCCCGGCTGGCCCTCCCCGCATCTCCTGGCCGCTGGTTGGCTGCATCGGGCAGGACATCGGTCGCAAGCGTGGCTTGAGCTGCGCGCTGCTGCTCAGATCCGGCCCGAGGCGGCCCGGGAAACCGCCTGCCGCTATCTCCGAGAAGAAACGGCTCTCGAACCAGCGCTGAAGACCGCCCCCACTGAACCGCAGCGCCGCCGCACCTACTTGATACGCATGTCGTCATGCTTGCCTCTGCAGTCGAGAATCGCCGAGCTTCTCGATGCCTACCTCATTTCCAGCTACCCCGAGGAGCCCGATCCATGGGCCCGCCAGGCGGCTCGGCTCGCCCGACGAGGACACCATGGTGAAAGCGTGGCTCTGCTCGGGCGCGCCCCGGCGACCCCCGATCCGCACCAGCGTGTTCGCATCGCTCTGATCTCCGTGCTGATTGGCTCGGGACATGAGGCGCAAGCACTCGAGCTCAGCCGTACACTGCCGACTGACCGGACCGCTAGACGCAAGATCTTGATTCTTCGCGCCCGCGCGTCAGCAAGGCTCGGTGACGCCGCCGAGGTCCGCACTGCCATCGAAGAACTCAAGGGCCTAGCAGGTGGCTCCGCGGCCCAGGTCTCGGAGACACTTTCCCTGCTTGCCGCCCTCGAGAGCGAACTTGGCAACGAGGGGAACGCGTTGCGAGCTCTGGAGGAAGCCCATCGAGTAGACCCCAGGCAGGGGTATCTCGCCCGGGTGGCCCTGCTGGCGGAAAGGCTTGGAGACTTGCCGCGAGCCCTCAAGGCCTACTCCGAGCTATGCGTGCGGGACCCACATCACGGCTCATCCTGCGCCGAGCGCGCAAGATTGTCATCACGTTTATCGGCTGCAGCGCACTAACTTTGTGTGGCAGTATGGTGGTCGCGATCGCGGGTGTGGGGTAGCAGTGTCACCCGAAACGAGCTGCATCGCTTAGCAACATGGCTACGCCTCTTCTGAGACAGCACGCCACACCCCAGGCCACTTCGACGGACGAGGCCTCCGATGTCTGGAGCGCGCTCCAGTTCCTGTGGGCCAACAAGTGGCTGATACTGGCGCTAGCAGCTGCATCTGCTGTCGCCACGATGTTCTGGACGTTGCAGCAACCCAAGATCTACCAGGCCTCGTGTACGATCGAGTACGACCCGTCACCGCCACGCCCCTTGGGCCGAGCGGTCGAAGATGTATCTAACCCTGTTTCGTACTACTGGTCTACGAAGGAGTTCTACAAGACTCAGAACCTGGTCATCGCTAGCCGCAGCGTGTCGGAACGCGCCGCGCTCAAGCTCGCTCTGCACCGCGATCCGGACTTCATGGACGTCCCGCCGGAGGAGAAGGGCGCGTGGGAAGGGGCGGAACCCAGCGACGCGGCGAAACTACTGCAGCGGCGCCTTGGAGTGGAGCAGGAAAAGGATACACGCATCGTGCATGTTCGAGTGCGCGACCGCGACCCGGAGCGAGCGGCGCTCCTGGCTAACGCCGTGACCGATGCCTATATCGACAAGACCGTCGATGACCGCCTGGGCTCGACGACGTCAGCGCTATCCTGGCTGAAGCAACAGCTTGACGGACTGAAAGGGCAGCTCGAGGGTTCTGAGCTCGCACTGCACAAGTTCAAGGAGGACCATAACGTCCTGTCGCTGTCGCTCGAGGAGCGGCAGAACATCGTATCCAACAAGATCCAGCGGCTGAGCCAGCGGCTGACCGAGGCCCAAACGAGGCGCGTCGAGGCTCAAGCCCGCGTTAGTGCGCTCAAGGAGGCAAATCACGACAATCCCTTCAGTGTCCGTGCCAAGGTTGTGCTGCAGGATCGTTCCATCGAGAATCTGTACCAGAAACACCGAGAGGGGGTGGCGGAGCGTGAAGCCCTGTCGGCTCGTTATGGGGAGGCCCACCCCGAAATCAAGGCGATTGATGCGCGCATCATCGCTCTTCGCAGCCAGTTGCGCTCCGCGATCGACGGCTTGATATCGAGTGCTGAATCGGAGCTGAGGGAGGTCCAAAGCGTCGAACGCGGGGTAAAGAAGGAGCTTGATGACGCTCATCGGGCCGGAATGGACCTGAACCTGCGCGAGATCGAGTATCGCCGTCTGAGCCGCAAGATGGAAAACAACGAGAAGCTCTACGGCGTTGTCCTAAGTCGCACGGCTGAGACCGATCTGACTCGTGCGCTCCGACTATCCCATGTTCGCATCGTAGATCGGGCTCTGCCACCGCTGCACCACGTGAGCCCGCGACTGCCCATCAATCTTGCTATTGGAGTCTTGGCTGGCATGGCCATTGCGGTCGCGCTGGCGCTGGCCATCGCACGCAGCGACAAGACATTGCGCTCGGCAGCTGCAGCCGAGGCGCTCGGGGTCACTATCCTCGGGATCATCCCCAAGGTCACCGACAACGCAAGCCCGGGGGGCTACCGCTACGGTCGCAGGAAGCGTCGCCGCAAGCGTCAAGAGGAACCCGTCGAAAACAAGGACCTTATCGTGCACACTCACCCTCGCTCGGCGGCGGCGGAGTGCAGCAGGACCATACGGACCAACCTCGCGTTCATGTCGGCCGACCGGCCCTACAAGAGCCTCGTGGTGACCAGCGCCAGCCCACGGGAGGGGAAGACCACGGTTGCGATCAACACGGCCATTGCCATCGCCCAGAGCGGCAAGAGCGTCTTGCTGGTGGACACGGACCTGCGGAAGCCCAGAATCCATAGAGTCTTCAAGCTCGTGCCAGGCGCGGGAATTACGTCCGTCCTGGTGGAGCATGCCGAACTCGAGTCCGCCGTCCAGCGCACTGAAATCCCCGGGCTGTCGGTTATTCCTTGCGGCCCGATACCACCGAACCCTGCGGAGCTTCTACACACAGCGCAGTTCCAGCGCTTTGCCGAGTTGGCGCGCGAGCAATTCGACACGATCATCTTCGATAGCCCTCCACTTTCGGCGGTGACCGACGCGGCTATCGTCGCGACCCAGGTCGATGGTGCCATCGTGGTGGTACGGGAAAACAAGACCACGCGTGACGCGCTCCTGTCCGCCAAGAGGCAGCTCTCGGACGTATCAGCGAATCTGCTGGGCGGCATCATGAACGACGTCGACCTTGCGAGCCGCAAGTACGGTTACGGGTACGGCCAGTACTACTACTATTATCGCTCCGAGGGCTACTATGCTCAGGAGGAAGAGACGCGCGAAACCCACCGAACCGACGAGGATCGACCGGCCGCGTCCTAGCGGGCGCATCCGCCGCCATCGTGTGCCCGTATCGAACATACCTGAATTCGGCTGACAGCCCCTGTGCGGCGCAGGTCTTGCCGTTCCGTAGAGACCCGGTCCGAATCGGGCCGCGGTCAGCCACCCAAACCACCGACAGGTCAGCCAACGAGGCGATCGCGTGTTACGAGCGAACTCGCATGGACGTCCTGGTGATGGCCAACCGGTTTATGGAGAGAATGACATGAAGACAGCGCTTGTTTGTGGTGCAGGAGGCTTCATCGGCTCGCATCTGGTGTGCCGGCTCAAGAGCGAGGGGATGTGGGTCCGTGGTGTCGATTTGAAGTATCCCGAATTCTCCGAAACGGAAGCAGACGACTTCATCATGGGTGATCTGCGTGACATCGGTGTGTGCGAGCGGGCGGTGGACCGGCGCTTTGACGAGGTCTACCAGCTCGCTGCGGACATGGGCGGCGCGGGGTTCGTGTTCACCGGGGACAACGACGCCGCGATCCTGCACAACTCGGCCGCGATCAACCTCAACATGCTGGAGACCTGCCGCAAGCGGAACGTGAAAAGGATCTTCTACTCCTCGTCAGCCTGTATGTACCCCGAGCACAACCAGCTGGATCCGGACAACCCGAATTGCGCCGAGGACAGCGCCTACCCCGCGGACCCGGACAGCGAATACGGCTGGGAAAAGCTCTTCAGCGAGCGGCTGTATCTGGCCTACCACCGCAACCATGCCTTGGAGGTACGCATCGCCCGCTATCACAACGTCTTCGGGGAAGAGGGCACCTGGACCGGTGGGCGCGAGAAGGCGCCAGCGGCCCTGTGCCGCAAGGTGGCCGAGGCCGACCCGGACGGCCAGATCGAGATCTGGGGAGACGGCAAGCAAACGCGCTCCTTTCTATACATTACCGAGTGCCTGGAAGGCACGCTGCGGCTCACCCGCTCGGACTGGACAGGGCCGGTCAATATCGGCTCGGACGAGATGGTCAGCATTGATGAGCTCGCCAACATCGTCATGAAGGTAGCGGGCAAGCCCGTGACGCGTAAGCACGTGCCCGGTCCCTTGGGAGTGCGAGGGCGCAACTCGGACAACCGGCTTATTGCAGACAAGCTTGGATGGCGACCTTCCATGAGCCTGGAAGACGGCATCCGGCCCACCTATCGCTGGATCGCCAAGCAGGTGCAAGACGCACGCAACAAAGCGTAGCTGGGCGTGCTAAGCGCAAGGCGTCGCCTAACGATCCTCTATCACTTCTTTCACCCGGACGACGTGGTGAGCGCGCGGCACTTCGGTGACTTCGCGGAAGAGCTTGCGCGGCGCGACTGGAACGTCGAAGTCCTGACCAGCAACCGCTACTGCCGCTACCCCGCCCGGGCGATCGAGCAGTTGGACGAGACCTGGCATGGTGTGCGTGTGCACCGGTCGCGCCGGCCGGCGTTCGATCAGTCGCGGGATCTGCAGCGGTTGCTGAACCTGGGTTGGATGACGGCGGCATGGGGCCGCCGGGTGCTTCGGGGGCGGCGTAACGGGTTGCATGTGGTGGGCAGCGACCCGCAGTTCTCTCAAGTGCTCTTTCCGATCATCAAGGCGGCGTCAAGGCACAACCGGGTCATCCATTGGGCTTACGATCTGTATCCGGACGCCATCGTAGCGAATGCGCCCTTCGGCAAGGCCGCCGCCGCGGCTCGGGCGATTCGCCCCGTGGTCAAGCACCTGTACCGGTACGCCGACGTGCTGGTGGATCTCGGCCCCTGCATGCGAAGGCGGCTCGCGACGTACGGGCATCGCGCCCGCACGGCTACCATGACTCCGTGGGCGCTGGCGGAGCCCGGACAGCTTCCGCCTGTTGATGCGCAGGTGCGGCGGGCGCTGTTCGGGGACGCCAGGCTCGCCCTGCTCTACTCGGGCAATCTGGGCAAGGCGCACGAGTTCGAGCCCTTTGTCGAGCTGGCGCGGCGTGCCCGAAAGCTCGATGCCGGGATCGTGTTCTGCTTTGCCTGCCGTGGTAACCGGGCAGACGAGCTTCGGGCCGCGCTGCGCGATGACGATGCCGTGAGGCTCGCACCCTTTGCCAGGGAAGAGCAGCTCGTTGCCCGGCTGGCCTCGGCGGACCTTCACCTGATGAGCTTGCGGCCCGAGTGGTCCGGGATCGTCGTGCCTTCGAAGTTTTTCGGCTCGCTGGCCGTAGGTAGGCCGGTGCTGTACTCGGGCCCGGCAGACTCGAGCATCAGCGAGTGGATCGACGAGCACCAAGTTGGCTTCAACGCACGCGGCCTGAACCTCGACAAGCTCGCGCACAGGCTCGCAGAGCTCGCTTCAAACCCGGGCGAGGTTCAAGCCATGCGGCGTCGCGCTTTCACGACCTACCAGCGCCGCTTCTCGAAACAGGCCGTGATGGATCGCTGGGACAGCCTGCTTTCAGACGAGCTCGCCCGCCTGCACGGCGGAGCAGCGCTTGGGGCCCCT
>JAKSBK010000263.1 GCA_022361155.1 Pseudomonadota bacterium | reverse complement strand
GAGCAGCTCATCGCCCCGCGCAAGCGCACAGCTGGCTCCTCCACCCGCGTCTACCGTCGTGCCCCAGGGCTCCACGACCAGAAGCATGCCCGTGCTCGAGCCGGCGGCACCGCCAGCATCCGGCAAGGTCCCATGGGCAGCGGAGCAACCCCCGAGCACCGGCATGCAGACGGCCCATACACATCTGCTCAAAACACGACGGGCAAGCCGCTCGCGTGCTCGGATCCACGATCCACTACCATCCGATTTGTTCAGCATTTGCCCTAATCCGCGAACATAGCGCGCTATGCCTTGGCACTCCACCTCCCAGAAGCTGGAAGATCTCGTCGGGCTGGGTTCCGTGATTCTTCTGGAAGAAGCGTACCTGGTGGCGCCACTCGAGAAGTACGCTGCGCGGCCGGCGCGACGGCGGGCTGCGCCACCCAAACTCGTCCCGCTCAACAATGCGCTGTGCGCGGTGGTGGACCCAGGCGGAGTGCCAGATGCTCAGCGCGAGCCGGAGCGCTTCGGGCGCTGGGTCGAAAACGCCTGCCTGGCGTTTGCATGGAACGCGGGTCAGAGCGTTCGCTATTGGCGACAGGAGCCGCTTGAAGTCGATGCCGTTACCGAGGGAAGCTGGGGTGCGTGGGCGATCGAGGTCAAGACTGGCTCCTTCGGGTCCACCGACCTGCGGGGGCTCCTCGAGTTCACCCACCGCGCTCCGGATCACCAGCCATTGCTGGTTTGCGATCCGGCGCAGCTGCAGGTCGCAGCGCGACTGGGTGTGGAGGCAAGAGACTGGCAGAGGTTCCTGCTGGAGGGCCCGGCATAGCCCCCACCGGGCTCCCTTGTCTCGGTCTCTTCCGAAGCATCCTGCTTCCAAGCGTCCACAAGGTCAGCCTGACTGCTGGGAGCGCCGAGCAGGGCGTCCAGATTCGGGCACCACGGTCCGGAAACTCGGATCGAATTCCCGGACCGTTGTACTGGCACGCCGATCGCGAACTAACGCTTCGGGATGGGCGCTAGCTTAGCCCAAGCCAAGCTAGGATCCCTGGATGGTCGCGTCGTAGGCTTGAGCGGGCTGACCGAGCGGATGGCAGCTGAAGCAGCTGACGGCGTTTTCGCTGGCGGAGTCGCTCGCCGGTAGCTGCAAGAGCGTGGCCATCGTCGGCACCACCCTATCCGACATGAAGCGTACGACATTCGGCTGGTCACGCATGCTCTGCTGGCGCTCCGGCGCCTGCAGGGGATACACGCTGGGCAGCGAGGGATTCGGCATCGCGAAACCACGATCCATCGCGTCGCCGCCGTGGCACGTCGTGCAAGCGAAGTCGGAGTAGCGGGCAGGGTCGTGCCCCTAGAACAGCTTGCCCATGGTGGGCATGACGCTGGCAACCATATGTTCGCCGCGCTCGTCCTTGCTCATGAGCTCCCATTGCTCGGGAGGTCCCCGGAGCAGCGTAGGCGTCGAGGGGCTCGGGCTTTGTAGCAGACAGCAGCCGCTCGACAGCGCGGCCACGCAGGCGAGCAATCGCGTGCTCATAGCCGTTGACTGTCGCCAAGCTGCACGGCACTGTCAACGTGACGGGCAGCGTGATGGCACACAGCGAGGCGAAGGACCCGCGCCCAGGATCGAACCCCGGGCCCGTCGAGTCGGTCGGGGAGGCCGGATTCGAACCGACGACCTCCTGCTCCCAAAGCAGGCGCACTACCAGGCTGTGCAACTCCCCGTCGATGACCGCGCATCCCACGTGGGGCGCCCCCTTTTCAGGGGCCCGGCAACATAGCCGAGTCCCAGCTTCCGCTCAAGCCGCGCCGCTTCGCTGCTGCTGTGTTGATCGCAGGACAGAGCCGCGCCGCTGACCCCCCCGGCCATGCTACAGTCGCGGCGATGAGCCTTGCACCGCTGGTCGATACGCACCGGATCGTGGTTTGCGTAGGCTCGGGCGGGGTGGGCAAGACCACGACCTCGGCAGCTCTCTCGGTGTTTGCAGCCATGCAGGGCAAGCGTGTGCTCAGCCTGACCATCGATCCCGCCAAGCGGCTGGCCGACAGCCGTGGCCTCTCGGAGCTCGGACCCGATGTCCAGCGCATCCCAAACGCGCTGTTCGAACGCAACGGGCTTCGCTGCAAGGGCAGTCTGTCGGCCATGATGCTGGACACCAAGCGCGTGTTCGATCAGCTGATCGAGCGACACGCGAGAAGCGAGCGCGCCCGCGAGCGCATCTTGGCGAACCAGATCTATCAGTACGTGTCGACCTCGCTTGCAGGCACTCAGCAGTACATGGCGATGGAGAAGCTCTTCGAAGTACGAGAAGATCAGCATTACGACTTGGTGATGCTGGACACGCCGCCGACCCGCGACGTGCTGGATTTCCTGGAGGCGCCGGCCCGGCTAACGACCGCCATCGACTCACCTGCCGTGCGCTGGCTCGTGCACAGCCTCGACGGGAGATTATCGCTGCTGCGAAAGAGCGCCACGGTGGTCATGCGTGGCCTTTCGCGTTTCACCGGTGCGGGCTTTCTGACCCAGGTGGCCAGCTTCGTCCGGGACATCGACGATCTTTTCGGGGGGTTTCGACAGCGGGCGCAGCGTGTCGCTCAGGTCCTGCGCGACGCGAGCGTCGCCTTCGTGCTGGTGACGAGCCCACACCCCCAGAACGTGGGTGAGGCTGCGTTCCTCAGTCGAAAGCTGCGTGAAACAGGCATCGTGTGTCGGGGCGTGGTCATCAACCGTGTTCATCGTTCGCTCACGCAAACGAGCGCGGGACAAGGCAGTTTGGCTGCGGAGCTTCGGGCCCTTGGAATGGGCGAGACGCCGGCCGCGGCGCTGCTCGAGCAGATGATGCGTGCGGCAAACGACGAGCAAGCGCTAGCCTCCGGCGATAAGATGGGCATCGCGCGCCTGGAGCGGAGTCTGCCGAGCGCTACTCCGTGCATCCAGGTGCCGGCGTTTGACCACGATGTGCACGACCTGGCGGCTCTTGCCAGCGTCGCTGCATACCTTGCAGGCACCCGAACGTTAGAATCCGCCCCAGAATAGCTCTTCCGCTTTCGCCGGCTCCGACCACCGTTGGCTGTTTTGCTCGCGCCTTGCCAGCGGCGCCCTGCCCTGGCCGATCCAGAAAGGCTATTCTTGGACAGGTCCTTACTCAAAGGAGCACGGCACAGGTGACGACTTCTTCGACGTTTGCAGCCATCGTACTGGCCGCCGGCCAGGGCGGGCGCATGCGCAGCAGCATACCCAAGCCTCTGCATTCGCTGGCAGGGCGCCCGATGATCAGCTACCCCGTGCAGGCAGCCCTCGACGCCGGTGCCTCCCAGGTGATCGTCGTGCTGGGCGATCAAGCCGCGCAGGTGCACGCCGAGCTGCGTGCCCGCTTCCGCAAACGGCTGGTGTGCGTTGCGCAGGCCGAGCCGCGAGGCACCTTGGACGCGGCACGTTGCGGCATCGAGGCCATGGGCCGCGACGTGGCATGGGCGCTCGTGCTTCCCGCCGACATGCCGCTGATCAGCGCGGCCGCGCTTCGCTCCCTGCTCGATACCGCGACCGCGGGCGAGGCGCCCTTGACCTTGCTGACGAGCCGGCAGACCGTGCCCCGGGGGGGCGCTCCAATCGTGCGAAACGCGGCCGGCAGCGTCGTTGCTTGCCGCGAGCATGCACACACTAGCCGCCGGGAGTTGGCGACTGACGAGGTGAGCGCTGGCCTCTACGCGGTTGAGCGAGGCTTCTTCTTGAATGCTCTCAGCAAGCTTGAAGAGGGGCGTGGGGGTGCAGCGGATGTGGACGGCACGAACAGCACGGACAGCGCCGCCGGCGCAGACGCGGCCGCAGCTGTTGCCGCCGCGCAGGACGCCGATCCAGGGGCCGAGCGCCCGCCCCACGAAAAGCAGCTAGGAGACCTGGTGGCGCTGGCGGTTGGCGCGGGTGGCGTGCAGGCTTGTTGCTGGAGCTCCGAAGAGACCCTCGATGCCAACGATCTGGCGGAGCTCAGCCAGCGGCAGCGCGTCTTGCGCCTGCGTATCGCGATGCAGCACGCGTCTCGGGGAGTCATCTTGCGCGACCCGACCACGGCATACATCGACGCGGACGTTCGGATCGAGCCGGATGCCGTCATCGAAGCCATGGTCAGCCTGCGTGGCACCACCCATGTCGCTTCCGGCGCGCACATCGATGTGGGCTGTGTACTCGACAACGTACGCGTGGGCGCAGGGGCACGCATCAAGCCCTACACGGTCGCACAAGACAGCGAAATCGAGCGCGATGCCCAGATCGGACCGTTCTCGCATCTACGCCCCCAATCGCACATAGGCCGCGACGCGCGTGTGGGCAACTTCGTCGAGACCAAGAAGACCCGGCTTGGCACGGGCTCGAAAGCCAATCATCTGACCTATCTCGGCGACGGCGTCATCGGAGCGGGGGTGAACATCGGGGCGGGCACGATCTTCTGCAACTACGACGGGTTCAACAAGCACACGACCACGCTCGAGGACGGCTGCTTCGTGGGCAGCGACTCGCAGCTCGTCGCTCCCGTTACCATCGGTACGGGCGCCTACGTGGCAAGCGGCACCACCGTTACCCGCGATGTGCCAGCGGACGCGCTGGCCATCGGACGCGCCGCTCAGCTCAACAAGCCGGGAAAAGCTCGCGAGCTCAAGGGCCGTTTGGCTGGTCGCAGGCGCGCCGGTCGCGGCAAACCATGACCCACCTCGCGCTGGCAACGGTTGACCGCGTGCCGGCCTGGTCCAACGGGGTTACGCTAATCCCAATAGACCAAGCCTTGGAAGCGAGATCGAGGAGGGTCCAGGATTCCTTCGTACACCCGTACTGTATCAATATACTATCAACGCAAAGCGGCCGTTGTGCTTGGCGCTCGGGTTCGCGTTGGTTGGTGCAGGAGGTAGATGCGGGCGCACTGGAAAGAGCAACGGGGCCTGCGCGTGGCGAGCCTGTTGCTCGCTGCAGCCGGTGCGGTTGGGCATCTAACCGCACAAGCGCAGAGCCGGCCCCGGCCCGCCGCGCCTCGCGTGCAGGACCTCGCGGAGCACAAGACGCACTGGCGGGCGACCCGACTGGCGGCACCGACCCCCGGGGGGTCGATCCTTTCCACACGCGGGCGCCCGGCGGTTTCGCCGCCAAGCGCGGCATCGGCGCTCGCACCGGTTCCCGCCCGACGTTCGGCCGGCACTGCCCAGCGTCTGAGTGATCCCCGCGCCGGCGCGACAGCCGGCTCGGACGCCGGGCTGGCCCCCCCGCGCTCGACGACGCGCGTGGTGGCGACCGCTGCAGGAGGCAGGAAGATCGTACGCGAGCGCGTGCGCACGCAGGTGGTAGGAAGCCCCGGCGAGACCACCGACGAGGGGGCGGGCGCAGGTGACTGGTTCGATCCGTTGTTGGTGGAGACCTTTGCGGGACCCTCGTATTTGCTCATGATGCTGGGGCACAGCCTCCCGACCGATGCCGCCGGCATCGCGGCGGCGGCACCGACCATCGATCCAAACAGGGCTCGAGCCGGCGACTTCGTAGATGCTGTGCGAGCCAGTGGTCACAACATGGGAATAGCTGCTTCCATGCGTCTGGCCTTCCTGTCGCTGGGTGCCCGATTCTCCTACGCGAGGTACGACCGAATCACCATAACGACCGTGACCGGCGAACTGGCACTGCGAGCGCACGGCAGCGTGATGGAGGGCTACCTGGGTGTCGGCCTGGGTGGTGGCTACCTCGGAGGGGTGCCTCGCGAGCGTGTGAGCGCGACCAGCGGCCTGGCGCTGCGCACCGGACTCGGGCTTCAGTTCCTGCTGGGCAGGCACGTGGGCCTTGGCGTCGGAGTCAACGTCGAGGGCTTGTTCCTGGCTGGCAAGGGCATTGCCCCCGGGCAACTGGGCAAGCTCAACATGGAGGACACCGATCACCCGCTCGGTGTTCAGTTCCCTGCCCACGTCACCCTGTCCCTACGTCTGTAGCCATGCGCTGGCGGTCGACGCCGGCAACGCCCGGCCGGCCTGCCACCAACCCCGACGTGCGCCGGAGCCAGCGCGAGTAACCCGTCAAGCCCCAGGGAACCGGGTTTCAGGCGAAGCCGTCGCTGAAGCGAAGACCCCCGTGAACGGTTAACACCGCGAAGACCGTAGACACGAACGCAGCGTTCAGGCCATACAGTGTAGCTCTTCCGCCACGGTCTGATACCGAACGGAAACCACCCGGTCCAAGTTTGCGAAAGGTCCCCCCCTCCATGTCCCAGCCGGAACGACGAGACTTTCGACACACCAAGATCATGTGCACCATCGGCCCATCCAGCCAATCGATCGAGATGCTGGAAGCGCTGGCTACCGCCGGCATGAACGTCGCGCGCCTCAACATGTCGCACGGCAGCCACGAGACCCATCGCGTGGTCATCGAGCGCATCAAGCGGCTCAACGAGAAACTGAATCACCCGGTGGCTATCCTGGTCGACCTGCAGGGCCCGGAAATCCGCACCGGTAGCGTCGAACATTCGATGGAGCTCGTCCGCGGGGACGTCGTATACTTGACGGTCAATAACGACGACGACCCCACCGCACGCAGCATCTTCGTCAACTACCCCGGCCTCGTGCAGGACGTGAGCGTCGGGGACCGCATTACCCTCGACAACGGGCTCATCAACCTCGAGGTCATCGACATGGAGCGGCAGCGTGTCCGTGCAAAGGTGATCGACGGCGGCAGGCTGGGATCCCGAAAGCACGTCAATCTGCCCGGAGTCGACGTCAAGCTCCCAGGTATCACCGACAAGGATCGGGCGGATATTGCGTTCGCCATCGACGAGGGCGCCGATTTCATAGCGCCGTCCTTTGTGCGCAGAGCGGAAGACGTAACCGAGATTCGCAGCATCATCACGAGCCGCAACCATCATGCCAAGCTCGTTTCCAAGATCGAAAACCAGCAGGGCATCGACAATTTCGATGGCATTCTTGCGGTAAGCGACGCCATCATGGTCGCCCGAGGAGACTTGGGGGTCGAAATCGACATCGCGCAGCTCCCGCTGCATCAGCGCATGCTGTGCCGCAAATGCGTGGAAGCGGGCAAACCCGTGGTTGTTGCCACCCACATCCTCGAATCGATGGTCGTCAACCCGTTTCCCACCCGAGCCGAGGTCACCGACGTCGCGAATGCAACCTACGAGCAGGCAGATGCCATCATGCTCAGCGCCGAAACCGCAAACGGTAAACACCCGGTTCGCTGCGTCGAGATGCTAGCCAACATCGCTCGACGCTGCGAGAAGGAGCCGAACCTGGGCAGACACCTGACGCGCGAGCCCAAGGACGCGCGCGATACACTCGCACGGAGCGCTTGCCGCATCGCCGACGCCATCCATGCTCCCGCGATCGTCGCGATCACGCGCCATGGGACCATCGGACAGCTTGTAGCAAGCTTCCGGCCTGAACGAGCCATCATCTACGCCTTTACGGACAGCGACGAAGTGAGGCAGCGCCTCTGGTTGTGGCGATCCATCGTTCCCTTTGTAATGGAGTTCTCGAAGGACCCGGAAGGGACGATTCGCCAAGCCTTCGAGTGGCTGCGAGCAAGAAACCGCGTGCTGCCGGGCGATCCCATCGTCGTGATGTCCGACACCGCGGCAGGCCAAGCGAAGTTCACAAGCCTGCAGGTGCGAATCTTCGAGTAAGGGCCCGCGGAAGAATAACTCGGGTGTTTCGGTGAGGACTGGGCGCCGCTGGCGAGGCGCGACGACCGAGGACGAAAGCCGGCCTGGCGCCATGCTGACTAGCCGACTTTCTGTCTGAAATGCAGTTTCTGTCCAGAATGGATGCCAGGGCGAGCGCGCCGAGGACGAAAGCCGGCCTGGCGCCATTCTGGACAGAAACTAGACGACGAAGCGAATCGGGGGAGGTTCATCCTTCACCAAATACTCGAATTGCTCCCGGAATTGCTCCAGGGTGAGACCTGCCGCTGCCGCGAATTTCGCCAGCTCGTGGTCGTCGGCAAAATCATCGCGACGCAGCCTGAGCATATAGCGCCTCGCAATGCGATAATGCTCGGTGTTGATGTCGACCATGCGCACACGCGTCCTGCCCGTGTCGGGATCGAGCATGTCGGTGAAGGGGACAGGCTTGAAGACGCCACGCTGGATGGTAATCATGGCTCCCGTGCCCCCTTCTAGGAGATACTTCGAGGCGCAGTAGCCCAAATCCCGCGTGTACTCCATGTCGAACGGAATCGGATCGGTGCAGCGCAGCTCGTAGCCGATGTTCTTGGACACCACCGTGCTCTTGAGGCCGAGCTCGCGCAGGCGCGCGAGCACGCCACGTTTGAGCAGGTCGCCGAAGTTGATTTCCGCGATGCGCAAGTGCCCGTGGGCGTCGTACTCGACGTTTCCCGCGGCGGCGATTTCGTCCTCGGCCATCCGTTCGACCAGCCCTTCGGCCAGCACGGCCACGCCGTCGGCTCGCCCGTAGCTCAGCCGCTTGATGATGGAGCCCGTCAGGATATCGACGACATTGCGAACCGAAATGGTACCCGAGGTAAACTCTTCCGGAATGATGGTGACCGTCGCTCCGGCCGCCTTGCCGATACCGAGTGCAAGATGCCCCGCCTTGCGACCCATGGCCACGACCAAGTACCAGCGCGAGGTGGTGTAGGCATCGGTAAGCAGCGCCTTGACCAGACCGACGCCTGCATGGCGTGCAGTCTGGTAGCCGAACGTCGGAATGCTCTCGGGCAGGTCGAGGTCGTTGTCGATGGTTTTGGGCACGTGCACCACGTTCAGCCGGCCCTCGGCGTGCTTCGCCAAAGCCATGGCACTGAACGCCGTGTCATCCCCGCCGATGGTTACGAGCTGGCCCACGTTGAGGCGCTTCAGCGCCTCGAGCGCCGCCTCGACGTAGCGTGGATCGCGAGTCGGGTTGGCGCGCGACGTGCCGAGCACGGAGCCGCCGCTGAAATGGATCCGGCTTACATCCTCGATGGTGAGAGGCACGACCTGGTTCACGTCACCCTGCATGATCCATTGAAAACCGTCGCGGATACCTATCACTTCAACGCCGGCGAGACGCGCACGGATGCTGGCCGCACCGATCACACTGTTTATGCCCGGGGCTGGGCCGCCACCCACCAGGATCGCCATGCTCTTCATGTGTTACCTTCGGGGGGCAGCCTAGAGGCTGACGCCGGCTTTGCCAAGTGCGATGGATGGACTCTTAGGGCTGGTGGTGCGTCAACGCGGTGGCGACATAGTGCGCCACGGCCAGCAGACCGAGAATGGCGGACAGCCATGCCATGGTGGCGAGGGCGGGGCTGCTGACCATGGCCAGAGCGCAAGCCACGAACTGCGCCACCGTACACAGCTTGCCCGGCCAGCGAGCAGTCAGTGAACGGCTGCGGCGCCACGCCACCGGCATGGCCCGGTAGCCCACCAGGAAGGGTGTCAGCAGGATCTCTCGCGTCACCACCAGCAGCATCAGGTGAATCGGTGCTTCATGAGCCCACGCGATGGCGGCTGCCGTGGAAAGCACGAAGACCTTGTCGCAGAAGGGGTCGAGCCATGCCCCCAAATCGGACTGAGCCTTGGCCTTGTCAGGAGCCAATCGCGAGCGCTCGGAGCGCGCCACCCAGCCATCCAGGGCGTCCGACACGGCAGCCGCAACAACCATGGCCGCGACGAACTTCGGTTCGTGCGCGTGAAACCACACAAGCACTCCCATGGGGATGCGCACGAGGCTCAGCAGGTTGGGCAAGGTACCCCACGACGCACGAGCGGGACCTTCTTGTACGACATTGGCAGGCATGCTGTCGCTGTTCATTGCTGTAGTATCGCTATTCATCGCCGGGTCAATCTCAAAACATGGGCGGCGCGGCCCGTAGGCAGTACGTCGGGCCCGCGGACGCCACCGGCTGCTTCCCAGCTACTGTCCTTGGAACCGAAGTCCCCGCTCCTCGGAGCGTCGAGTACGTACTCGCACGCAGGCCGGTTGGCCAGCGAGGAATGCACAAAATGGCCTCGCGCCCGCACGAATCGCCCCGAGCATGAGAGGCGGGTCCTTACGGCCGCGCGCCTGCCCTGCGGGTCAGGACCCTTGGTAGGCGGTCACGCGCTGCCCCGCCTTCTTCCATCCTGCCACACCAGCAGGCAGGATGTTGACCTGCGAATAGCCTGCGGCGACTGCTCGCTGCGCTGCGCTCTTGGACGCCGAGCACTCGTCGTTGCTGCAGTAGAACACGAGGTCTTGGCCCTTGGCCGCGGGCAGCTCGGACAGATCGTACTCGCGGTAGTGACTTAGCAAGGTAGCCGTGGGAATCGTCCCGTACTTCTTGCGCGTGTCTTCTCCGTTGACGTCGAACACGGCCACGGATTTCGCTTCGATGCGCTCTGCCAGGCCGGCGACATCCAAGGTGCCGATCTTGGACTCCTGAGCGGGCGGCTTCTCGAACTCCGCGGCGGGATTCGGCGCCACCGCCTTCGGGGCCTGTGCAGCAGACCCCCGCGCTTGGCCGGCTTGGGTGCCGGGCCCGCGCGCCGCGGGCGGCTTGGCTCCATCACCGCCCTTGCTGCACGCAGCAACAAGAGCCAGCGACAGTAGGGGCAGAAAGGTCCGGACCAACTTCAGCATGACGAGCCTCCAGCGTTGGCAACAGCTTGGGGACGCAGCTTAGCAGGATTCAGCAGGATCTCGAACCGGGGCACCGAACAGTTTGAATGGAACCGTTCAGGCCCCAGGAAGTCGGGTCTTCAGGCGGTTTTCTGGGCGAGCGCGCCCGCAGGAATCGCCCGAGGAGTGCCGTGCGGCTGCGGTTCAGATCAGCTGCAGCGCAGGGTGAGGCCGAGGACGAAAGCCGCCCAGAAAGCCGCCTGGAAAGCCGTCGTCGAGGCGAGCACCACGGTGAACGGTTACGTAACTTCTCAAAAAGTGGTGGCGATGGAATTGGGGCAGGGGCTGAAAAAGGGGATGT
>JAKSBK010000262.1 GCA_022361155.1 Pseudomonadota bacterium | reverse complement strand
GCTGCTGAACCAAGCACCGATACGCAGCAAGGCGCAGACGATCGTGCTGTAGTGGAAAAAACTGGCCACTCACCACGGACCACCGACCACCGCGATCACGAAGTGCTGTTGCGCTTCGGCGATCGCACATGGCGCATCCGAGGTCTCGGGAAAAACCTCAGCTACGAGCGGCTCAAGGTCAACGTGTTGGTGGCCCGGGGGGAGCGCTTTCACGTGGATACGTTGGAGCTGTACAGCTCGCGCCAACGTCTGGTTTTTCTCAAGCAGGCGGCGGTGGAGCTCGAGCTCGAGGAGCGCATCCTCAAGCAGGACCTGGGCAAGGTGCTCTTGAAGCTCGAGGCGCTGCAGGATCAGCAGATCAAGCAAGCGCTCGCGCCGCAGGCCAAGCGCATCGAGCTCAGCGAGGCGGACAAAAAGGCCGCGCTCGCGCTGCTGCGCGATCCGAAGCTGCTGGAGCGCTTGCTGGAAGACTTTGCCCGTTGTGGTGTGGTGGGTGAGGAGAGCAACAAGCTGGTGGGGTATCTGGCGGCGCTCAGCCGCAAGCTGGAGGAGCCGTTGGCCGTGGTGATCCAGTCCTCGAGCGCAGCCGGCAAATCGTCGTTGATGGACGCGATCCTGAGCTTCGTGCCGCCGGAGGAGCGGGTGCAGTACTCGGCGATGACGGGGCAGTCGCTCTTCTACATGGGCGAGACCGACCTGCAGCACAAGATCCTGGCGATCGCCGAGGAAGAAGGGGCGCAAAGCGCGAGCTACGCGCTCAAGCTGTTGCAGTCGGAGGGCGAGCTGACGATCGCATCGACGGGCAAGGACCCGCAGACCGGACGGCTCACCACGCACGAGTACCAGGTGCAGGGTCCGGTGATGATCTTTCTGACGACCACGGCCGTCGAGGTAGACGAGGAGCTCTTGAACCGCTGCCTTGTGTTGACCGTGGACGAGGGGCGGACGCAGACCCAAGCGATCCATGCCCGGCAGCGTGAGCGCCATACGCTCGAGGGGCTTTTGGCCCGGCAGGACAGCGGGCGGATCCTGAAGCTGCATCAAGACGCGCAGCGGCTCTTGCGTCCTCTTTTAGTCGCCAACCCTTTTGCGCCGGAGCTGCGCTTCAACGACCGGCAGACACGCAGCCGGCGCGACCACATGAAGTACCTGACGTTGATCCGCTCGATCGCGTTGCTCTACCAGTACCAGCGTCCGGTCAAGGAAGTGCAGCATCAGGGCGCGAAGCTTCGCTACATCGAGGTCGACAAGAGCGACATCGAGCTGGCGGACCGGTTGTGTGCCTGTGTCCTTCGTCGCTCGACGGATGAGCTGTCGCCGCAAGCCCGCACGCTGCTTGGAGCGATCGGGCAGCTGGTGCAGCAACGGAGCAAAGCGCTCGGCATCGACCGCAGTGACGTACGTTTTACGCAGCGGCAGCTGCGTGAGCACACGGGTTGGAGCGCCACGCAGGTCAAGGTGCAGCTGCGCCGGCTCGCCGAGCTCGAGTACGTGTCGGTGCACGGCCACCGGGACCATCGGCAGCGACTGCTGTACGGGCTTGTGTACGACTACGATGACGACCGGTCCGGTTTCCAGGTGGACCGGTCCGGTACCGGTCCGGATTCTGAAAGCCCGGTTTTGTCTAAGGATTCCGGGCGAGTGCCCCAACCGGTCCGCATTTCGGCAGGCGCTGTTGCCGGCCATGGGCTCAACGGCACATCGTACGCGCAGCCCGCGAGCTGATGCCGAGGCGCGGCCACAGGAAAGCGAAGCGGCCGGTCGGCGACCCGAACGACCCGGAGTGCCTGGGCGCATGGATGCGCCGCTATCTCGAGTGGATGCGGATCCAGCACTATTCGGAGCGCACGGTGGAAAACCGCGAGAGCTACCTGAGCTTCTTCGTACGCTGGTGCGAGCAGCGCTCGCTCGGCTATCCGCAGGAGATCACCAAGCCGATCCTGGAGCGCTACCAGCGGCACTTGTTTTACTTTCGCAAGGACGATGGCAAGGCGCTCAGTTTCCGGGCGCAGCACAGCCGGCTGGTGCCGGTGCGTGCCTTCTTCAAGTGGCTGACGCGGCACAACGTGCTTCTTTACAACCCGGCGAGTGAGCTGGAGCTGCCTCGGCTCGAGATGCGCTTGCCGCGGCACGTGCTGAGCGCCGTCGAGGCCGAGCAGATCCTGGCGATCCCGGAGGTGCGTGAGCCCCTCGGGCTGCGTGACCGGGCGATCCTGGAGGTGCTGTACTCGACCGGCATCCGGCGCAGCGAGCTGATCAAGCTCAGCGTCTATGACCTCGACACCGAGCGCAGCACGCTGATGGTGCGCCAGGGCAAGGGACGCAAGGACCGCATGGTGCCGATCGGAGCTCGAGCGATCGCGTGGCTTAGGAAGTACCTGGACGGATCGAGGCCCGAGCTTGTGATCGAGCCCGATGATGGCTCGCTCTTCCTGACGCACCTGGGCGAGAGCTTCACCCCCAGTCGTCTGACCCAGCTGGTGCGTGGCTACGTGCGAGCCGCCGAGCTCGACAAGAGTGGCAGCTGCCACCTGTTTCGCCACACCATGGCCACCCTGATGCTCGAGGGCGGGGCCGACATCCGCTACATCCAGGCCATGCTGGGGCACGTCGACCTGTCGACCACCCAGATCTATACCCAGGTCTCCATCCGCAAGCTGCAGCAGGTGCACGCCATGACGCATCCGGCCGCGCGGCTCGAGGCGCGTACGGCGTGCAGGGATCAGGGGTCGGTTGCCAGTGGTCAGTGCAGCGGCGACGACGAGCTTCCGGCTACGCCGGACGTGTTGCTCGCCACGCTCGCGTCCGAGGTCCTCGAAGAAGAGCGCGATCCCGATGAGCAGGAAAGGGGCGGAGCATGAAACGGTTGCTGACACTCGAGCTGCGTGACGAAACGCTGCGGCTGCTCGCCGTACTCGACGAACGTGGTCGGGTCGACAGGGCCCTGTACGAGCTGGTGGAGCGCCTGACCGATGGCATCCGCCGTCCCGGATCCTGGGAACGTCCATGGCTATGCCAAGCTTTCGGTCACGACTGGCTCGAGCGGCTCGAATCCGATCCCGAAATCCCCTGGGCCCAGCGTCCCCGAGCTCGCTAACCAAGTGCGGACCCGAGCGAGTTGCTTTCTTCCTTAGCCGCAGAAGCTGCGGAAGAAGCGACCAATTAGCGTGTCACGTGGGCCAGGCGCGGCATCCAGTAGCCGGGTTTGCGGCGTTGGTGTGCGAACGCGACCAATATGAGCTCGTCATCGATCAGCGCGACCACCGCATAGTAGGGGAAGGTCTTGAGCTTGAAGCGGCGCACCTCGCAGTCGACCGGTAGATCCGCAATCATGCTGCCGGCCCGGGGCATGGACAGCGCGAGCTCGATCGCCTCCTCGTAGGTCTCGAACAGTCGCTCGTCCAGGCCTTGTCTTTTGCGTGCATACCAATCGGCCGCGTCGTCGAGCTCCTGCTCAGCTTCGCGTAGCGCACGGTAGCCCCGTTTCATTACCGGCGCGTTTTAGCACGCAAGCGACGCATCATGTCCGCCCCGTCGACCAGCTCCGCCTCACCGCTTTGTATCGACCGAATGCGTCGCACGATTTCGTCACGCCACGCCGCCTCGATTTCCTCGGGCGAGTCGGAGCTCTGCTCGACCGCATCGAGCTCGGCGCGGAGCACCGCTCGCTCTTCAGCCGATAGATGCGGTAGCTGAGCAAGGATCTCTTCTACGGGGTCGCTCACAAACACAGTCTACGACCAGCAACGCCTGGGAGCCAATCCCGCCTATCCCTCGCTCGACTGGGGGGACGCGCAGCCCGCCCGGGCTAGGAGTCGCTCCGCTCGGCCCTGCGCAGAATGCACATTCTGCGCAAGGCCCGCCGGTCACAGGGCTTGCGATGGAAACCTGATGGATGCCTGCCAGCCCAACCCATCCCAGCTCCACGGCAAGGCTTCGGTGGGCAAGCCCTCGTGCCCGCCGGGTCCCCTCGCTGCACTAAACATAATCCAGTGGGATTATGTTACCTCCAGCCCGGGCGGCCTGCGCTTGTGGCCAAGACCCGTAGCGTGGTCCTCGGGAGCGTGCTTGCTGACCGGCCT